>NZ_LUVY01000023.1:0-100803 GCF_002992185.1 Pseudomonas sp. LLC-1
TACAGCACAGCTCTCAAGTCCTGTGCTGTACCTGTGGGAGCGGGCTTGCCCGCGAAGAGGCCCGCACAGGCTATCAATCAATCGAAATAGCCACGCAAGCCAAAGGCATATCCAGTATCCACATCAGCAGCCTCACCCCGGCTCCAGCGTTTCTTCAACACGAATTCAAACGCTGGCTCGTACAGCCCGTCCCGCACCAGTGCCCCCGCCAGCACCTCCACGTCATACCAGCCATTGTCCAGCTCGATGATCGGCCGCCCCGGTACCTGGTAGCGAGCCATCAGGTCGCCCAAGGTCTTGGGCGTGAAATGCTGCAGGATGCGCCAGGTGTACAGCATCAGCGCACCGTGCTCCACCCGCAGTACGTAGCCATTGCGCCGGTGCTTCAGGCGGCTGCCGGGTTCGCGCAGGGCCGGGGTGTAGCCATCCAGGGTGAAGAGGATGCGATAAGGCAGGTTGTCGACCCCGGCCAGCGGCAGCACGATGCCTTCGCGTACGGCCTGGTCGCCACTGTCGTCATGGGTGAATGCATAGGCAAGGTCGTCGGGCAGCTCATGTTCCTGTTTGAAGCGTTCGAGCAGCTGGATATCGCCAAGCAGAAAGTAATCGACCAGGTCGTTGAGCACTTCGCTGAATTCGTGGCGCATCTGTTTTCCTTGTTGTTGCGCGTGAAGGGAATTGTCAGTGCTTCTGGGCAATCTGGATCAGGTTGCCACAGGTGTCATCGAACACCGCCACCGTGACGGGGCCCATGGCGGTGGGGGGCTGAGTAAATTGCACGCCCGCCGCGCACAGCCGGGTGTATTCGGCCTGGATATCGCGCACGCCGAACGAAGTCGCAGGAATGCCGTCTTGCTTCAGCGCGGCCTTGTACACCTTGGACGCCGGGTGCGCGTCGGGTTCCAGCAGCAGCTCGACACCGTTGGGGTCGTTGGGCGAAGTGAGGGTCAGCCAGCGGTGCCGGCCCATGGGGATATCATGCTTGGGCTCGAAACCGAGTACGTAGTGGTAGAAAGCCAGGGCCTTGGCCTGGTCGTCGACGAGAATGCTGGTGACCACGATCTTCATAGGCGCACACCGTATGTCTGGGGCCGTTGGGTATCAGTAAAGACGCTCAGCGATTATTGGCCAGTGGCCGGGTTTCCAGATGGAGTACCGTGCAGGTGGGCGATAGAGTCGACCGGGCAAGCTCACTCAACCCAGGAGTAACGTACATGCAAGACGAGCTGAAGGCCGAACTGCCAGGTAACGATGAGCAACAGACGCAGGAGCCTGTGGACGCTCAGGATAAACCCTCCAGGCGCAAGCGTAGCGTGGCCCCTCTTGTGGGGATGCCATGTGCATCAGGGTACAAACACGTCGGGGATGAATGTGCGATGGCGAATGTCGACTTCGAATGATCTGCGAGGGGGCTTCAAGTGGCCCCCCCTACAAAAAAACTGCTCAAGCCATAGGTAAATCCTTCGTCACCCGGTCCCCCATCCATGAGCGGGCAAGGTTAAAGTGTCTCGCATGTTCCCAGTGCGCCCAGACCGGCGCCAAAGAGGTACCCGTGGCTGCTTATACCTTGCGACAACTCAAGTACTTCGTCACCACCGTGGAGGCCGGCAGCGTTGCCGAGGCTTCGCGCCAGCTGTACATCGCCCAGCCGTCCATCTCCACGGCCATCAAAAGCCTGGAAGAAAGTTTCGGCGTGCAGCTGTTCATCCGTCACCACGCCCAGGGTGTGTCACTGACGCCCAGTGGCAAGCGCTTCTACGCCAAGACCAAGTCGCTGCTGCAGATGGCCCATGAGTTCGAGCAGAACGCCCTGGCCGACAACGATACCGTGGCTGGGCAGATCGACATCGGCTGCTTCGAAACCGTGGCACCGTTGTACCTGCCGCGGCTGATTGCCGGCTTTCGTCAGCGTTACCCGGGCGTGGATATCCGGCTGCGCGACGGCGAGCAGCAGGACCTGATCCAGGGCCTGACGGCCGGCACCTTCGACCTGGCATTTCTCTACGATCACGACCTGGACGGCACCATCGAAGCCGAGCCGCTGATGCCGCCGCAAAAGCCCTATGTGCTGCTGCCGGAAAACCACCGTTTTGCCGGCCAGGCCCAGGTCTCGCTGCGCGACCTGTGCCCGGAGCCGATGATTCTGCTGGACGTAGCGCCCAGCCGCACCTACTTCGTCAGCCTGTTCAACGAGATGGGGCTGACGCCGAACATCGTTTTCAGCTCGCCGTCTATCGAGATGGTGCGTGGCATGGTCGGGCAGGGCTTTGGCTTTTCGCTGTTGGTGACACGGCCGCATTCGGAATACACCTACGACGGCCAGCGCCTGGCCATGCTGGACATTGCCGAGCCGGTGGCGCTGTCGGGGCTGGCGGCGGCGTGGTTGAAGCGGGTGCAGCTGACCAAGCCTGCACAGTTGTTCGTGGAGTTCTGTAGGGAAGAGCTGGCGAAGTTCTGAGGCTGGCACGCCATGCCGTCTGATTCAACGGCATGGCGTGCCAGTGTGGTCAAGGATTGACCTGATAGCCGCGGCCTTGCAGGCAGCCGCTGTAGGCACTGGCATGGGCCTGGGTTTTTGCTTCGTCCTGGCCGCGCCTGTCCTGGCGCCGATCCTGACGCTGACGCATGCCACCGACTGCGGCACCGGCGGCAGCCACTTCGCCAGCGCGGTTTTGCCGGTATTGCTGCTTGGCATCGTCACTGGCCCGGTCATACAACGCTTCATGCTGGTTGCCGCGCACTTGCGCGCCCACTGCACCGGCGGCGGCACCGGCAGCCGCGCCGCGTACCCGGCCACCGACATGTGTTTCGCCGGACGTCGCGGTGCTGTTCGCAGCATTGGTGGCGACGGTATTGCAATCGTTGATATCCAGTTGCATCTGCTGGCTGCTCTGGCCTTTGAGCGGCACTACCGACTGCGCCTGGGCAGCCGGTGCCGCACTCAGCAGCACCAGCAGGCAGCTCCATGTGAACGTACGCATGGCACACCTCCACGGGGCGGGAAGCCCGTTTCACAGGATAGTCGGGCTGCACATTGGTAGCGTGCCATTCGACCGTAAATCGTACCGCAAGCCAAACGGCTGGCAGTTTCTGGCGAATCGCCTACACCTGTTAGCAAGGAAGAACGGCAAGCGCTCGACAGGAGTCGACACGCGGCAATGTCCGCATCCCCCCCTGCGCACACTCCGTTTACACACGCTTTCGATCAGCTCCGGCCATCAGGCCGGGGATGTAAGTGTTTGCTCGGCAAAAGCCGGCAAGGAGGTGCACCACTCGTCAGTCACCCCAGCGTGACCGCTGGCCGCGTTCAGGCGAACGCGCGCTGAAAACAATAAAGGAGTCCCTGTATCCGCCGTGGATACATGCCCGGCCGATACCAGGTGTGCAGCCGATCAAGGAGATCATCGATGAACCAGCCCCAAGGAACACTTGCCACACTGGCCATGACGGCCACGCTGTTCAGCCTCGCCGCCCAGGCCGGTACCTATCCGGACTATGGCTATGCACCACCCGACAGCTACAAAGGGCCGACATTTACCCTCAGCCAAAGCTACCCGACGTCACCACCCAATGGCGTGCCGGCGTTCTTCGGAAAGCTGCCTGACAAGCGCGACAACAACTTCGAGACATGGCGCCCGTACATGGAGGCGGCGAAGCGCTATTGCCTGGAAGGTAACGTCGAGGCTGACTGGTATGTGCAGCACAACAGGATTCGGCAGTGGTACCACATGCCCTGGCAGCATTACGGGCCGCTGGGGCGTGAGGGCATACACGGGCTGACCAAGGAGGCGCAGATCCAGGTCAAGCAACTGGCCAGCACGCAGACGGCGACCGGCCAGACCTATGCCGTGGGTATCTACAACGACATTGGCGCCTACACCCTTGGGCAAGTCTGGAAAGACCCGAACAACCCAGACCCCAGCCATACCGCCCAACCCAACAGCTTTGCCAACGGTACGGTGGTGTGCAAGGCGCTGTTCGCCGACATCGACCGCAGCACGGTGCCGTTCCTGGCCAACCCGGTGCTGTGGCAGGGCTACATCACGGACACGTTCACCTCGGCCAACCGCAAGCTCAAGGACGTGGCGCTGATCCAGATGGACGTTGCCGTGCGCGATACGCGCATTGCCGAAACCGGGTGGATTTTCGGTACGTTCCAGTACAACGGGGCCATGAGCGGCAAAGCCAGCTGGGACAACCTGGTACCGGTGGGTGTCATGTGGGGCAACGACCCGCAGGTCACCGGTAATGACCACACCAACCCTCAGCCCACCCAGACCCGGATCAACAAGGCGCTGCAACAGACGGCCATCAATGCCAATACCCGAGAGCTGCCGCCCACACACCTGGGTTGGAACGGCCGCCTCAACGGGCCGGTGGACAACCCCAACAGCTCCTGCCTGAGCTGCCATGCCACCGCCGAGGCGCCGCAAGTGGCGATCATGAACCCGCTGTTCCAGGCCAACCCGCCATCTCCGGGGTCAGCCGAGTGGATGAAGTGGTTCCAGAACATACCGGCAGGGCATGCCTTCACCCCGGGTACGCAAAGTACCGACTACAGCCTGCAGATGTCCGGTGGCATGGTTAACTTCTACCAGTGGAAGTGCGACATGAGTGGTATCTATGCGGACGGCAGGAATGCCTGCGCCAAAGTTGCCAGCATGAAGTTGAAGATGGCCACCCCGGGTAGCGCCGCGCAGCAGCAGCCGGTGCAGCGTGTGATACGTGACCCGAGCCTGGAACAGTTGCTGGAGTAACCCTGTGCAAACCTCCGGGTAGCACTTGCCCGGAGGTTTCACGACAAGGTGCGCATGCACCGAACGCATTGCGGTTTTCCCGTCTAGGCTTGGTGACGTAGCTGTGCCCTGCAGGCCTACCCGTGGGAGCCAACATGACCCAGCCCCAAGGTCTGATCATTTGCGAGTACTGCGACACGGTGTATCACCGTGCGACGCTGCACAAGCATCAGCGCGCCCTTTGCCAGCGCTGTGGCGGCGTGCTGTACCGGCATACGTCCTTGACCCTTCAGCAGCGGCTGGCACTGAGTGTGACCGGTGGCATCCTGCTGGTGTTCGCCAATGCCTACCCGGTGATGACCATCGGCATGCAGGGGCTTACCCATTCGGCGACGTTGTGGGACTCGGTGCAGATCCTCAGCCACGGCAGTATTACCTTCATCGCACTGGTCATGGCGCTGTCGATCATCTTTGCGCCGGTGCTGCAGATTGCCGTGTTGTGCTGGGTGCTGAGCTTTGCCCTGGCCGGTCAGCGTGCCCCCGGCTTTGCCCTGTGCATGCGCGGGCTGGAGAGCCTGCGGCCCTGGAGCATGCTGGAGGTGTGCCTGCTGGGGGCGATGGTGGCGGTGATCAAGCTGGCCGGGTTGCTCGATGTGATCCCGGGCATCGGTTTGCTGGCCCTGGCCGCGCTGAGCATGCTGATCATTCATATCGCCGGCAAGGACATCCGCGATTTGTGGGAGCAGGTATGACTGCCCCGGCCAGCGCTGACGACCTCGGCCTGTGTCTGTGCCATGGCTGCGGCCAGGCGTGTGACCTGAGCAGCGGCGCGCATACGTGCAACCGCTGTGGTGCTGCCATCCATCGGCGCAAGGCCAATGCCATCAGCCGCGGCTGGGCGTTTCTGCTGGCCGCGCTGGTGTTTTACATCCCGGCGAACCTGCTGCCTGTCATGCACACCGAAATGCTCGGCAGTGGCAGTGAAAGCACCATTGGCGGTGGGGTGCTGGAGTTCTGGGAGGCGGGGGCCTGGGACATCGCACTGATCATCTTCATTGCCAGCGTGGGTGTGCCTGCCATCAAGTTCTTTTCCCTCGGCCTGCTGCTGTATACCGCCCAGCGTGGTTCTACCTGGGCCTGCCGGCAACGTTCGCAGCTGTACCGCTTCGTCGAGCTGATCGGCTACTGGTCGATGCTCGATGTCATGGTGGTGGCGCTGGTGGCGGCACTGGTGCAGTTGCGCGGGCTGGGCACCATCGAGCCACGGGTGGGCATCCTGTTTTTCGGCATGGTGGTGGTACTGACCATGTTTTCTGCGATGAGCTTCGATCCACGCCTGATCTGGGATAGCCATGCCAACGAGGGGAGGCCGCACTGATGGGGCAACAGACTGACGAACGTGAGGGGGCGGGGCAGGTTGAAGTGCGCACCCGACGCTGGAGCGTATCGCTGGTGTGGATCGTGCCGATACTGGCCATCCTGATCGGTGCTTCGCTGGTGGTGCGCAACTGGATGCAGCAAGGGCCGGTCATTGCCATTTCCTTCCACACCGGGGAAGGGCTGGTGGCGCACAAGACCCAGGTGAAGTACCGCAGCGTGGTGATTGGTGAAGTGACCACGGTGGAACTGGCCGACGACAGGAAGAGCGTGGTGGCCAAGGTGCAGTTGTCGGACGATGCCCGTTCGTTCGCCACACAGGGCGCGCGCTTCTGGGTGGTGCGCCCGCGCATCGGCGTGGGTGGGGTGTCCGGGGTGGACACGCTGCTTTCGGGCAGTTTCATCGGGGCTGACTCCGGCGAGTCGAACGTGCCGGAAAAGGCCTTTGTCGGCCTTGAACTGCCGCCACCGATCACGTTCGACGAAAAGGGCAAGCGGTTTACCCTGACTGCCAGCGACCTTGGCTCGCTGGACGTCGGCTCATCGATCTACTACCGCAAGATTCCGGTGGGTGAGGTGGTGTCGTTTGCCCTGCAGGACGATGGCAAGGGGGTAGAGATTGGCGTGTTCGTGCAGGCACCCTATGACAGCTTCGTCACCACGGATAGCCGCTTCTGGAACGCCAGCGGCATCGACATGCAGGTGGGTGCCAATGGCCTGAAGGTGGATACCGAATCGCTGTCATCGATCCTGGTGGGTGGGCTGGCTTTCGGCTCGCCTGATTTTTCCCCCCAGGCCGAGGCTGCTGCCGACCAGGCCCGCTTCCAGCTGTTTGCCGACCGCGACACCGCGTTGGCACCCCCTAATGGCCAGGCGCAGTATTTGCGTTTGCGCTTCGACCAGGCCATGCGCGGCCTTTCGGTGGGCGCGCCGGTGGAGTTCAAGGGGGTGGAGTTTGGCCGGGTTACTTCGGTCCAGCTTGATTACGATGCCGCCCGCCAAACCTTTCCGGTGGTGGTCGATGCGGTGATCTATCCGCAACGGCTGGGGCCGGTGCACCGCAAGATGCTGTCGGTGTTCAAGCACACCGAGGGCGATATGGATGGGGCCAGGCGGTTGATCGGCACCTTCGTCGAACATGGCCTGCGGGCCCAGGCGCGCAGCGGTAACCTGATCACCGGGCAGATGTTCATTTCCCTGGATTTCTACCCGGATGCCCCCAAGGTGGCCTTCGACATGGCCGCCAATCCCATCACCATCCCCACGCTGCCGGGTAGCCTGGAGCAGTTGCAGGAGCAGTTGCAGCGGGTGGTCGAGCGCATTGCCAAGCTGCCGCTGGAAAGCATCGCCGGCAACCTGGACGGCAGCCTTCGAGAATTGCGCGCCAGCCTCAAACAGTTCAATGGCCAGACGCTGCCGGACGTGAAGGTGGCGCTCGATGAAGTGCACAAGACCCTGCGCACGGCCAACTCGGCCATTTCCGAAGATTCGCCACAGCGCGAGCGGATGGGCGAAACACTGGATGAACTGGAGCGCATGTCGCGTTCGCTGCGTGACCTCGCCGATTACCTGGGCCGGCACCCCGAGTCGCTGATTCGCGGGCGGCCAAAGGCGGCCGGCGCCGAAGCGCTTGAACCCTGAGGAGACAGCCGATGCAACGACTGCGCAATGCGTGTGTGGCCAGCCTGCTGGTGTGGCTCGGGGGCTGCAGCAGTACGCCCAACAACTACCACACGCTGGTGGCGAGCGAGCCGGTGCGCGACAGCGGGCAGCACATCCAGGTGACCCGGGTGGTGGTGCCGCCGCAGGTGGACCGCCCGCAACTGGTAGTGCGGCAGGGCCAGAGCGGCCTGGCCATTCTGGAAACGGAATGGTGGGGCGCCAACCTGGTGGATGAATTTCGCAGCGCCTTGCAGGACCAGTTGGGCGGGCCGGCGGCTGGCAGCAAGGCGGCACTGCGGGTGGATGTGCAGCGCTTCGATACGGTGCCGGGGCGCTATGCCTCGCTGGAGGCCGTGTGGCGCCTGAAGCAGGCAGGGCAGGCTGAACTGACCTGCCGCACGTCGGTGCAGACGGCCGCGGACAACAGCATCACCAGCCTGGTGAATGCGCACCAGGCCAACCTGCGCAAACTGGCCGAGGCGGTGCGGGGGAGTGCCCGGAACGGCAGTTGCGCTGCACCGGTATAAGTCCCACGCGGGCGGCGCGCTGGCATCCTGCCTTCAGGCTTGTGTGGCGCGGCGCAGCGGTACTTCGCGCAGCAGCCAGGACAGTGCGAAGGCCACGCTGGTGATCAGCCCGGCCAGCAGGAATACACCGTGCATCGCACCGGAAAACGCTTGCAGGTAGCTGTGCTGCAGGGCAGCGGGCAGCGCGTGTACAGCCGCCGGTGAAAGGCTCGCCGGGCCACCGCCGCTTGCGGCGAAATCGCTGGCAAGGCCACCCAACAGGGTGTGCGAGAACAATGCACCAAACACCGACACGCCGATGGCGCCGCCAATGGAGCGGAACAAGGTTGCCCCGGAAGTGGCAACGCCCATGTGGCGTGGCTCGACACTGTTCTGCACGGCCAGGATCAGCACCTGCATGACCATGCCAAGCCCGGCACCCAGCAGGCCCATGTACAGGTTCAACTGCAGCACAGGGGTGTCCAGTTCAAGCTGGCTGAGCAGGCCCAGGGCCAGCACTTGCAGCAGGGTGCCGACGATCGGAAACACCCGGTAACGCCCCCATCGGCTGATCAGCCGACCGGTAATGGCCGACACCACCAACAAGCCCCCCATCAGGGGCAACATCTGCAGCCCGGCACTGGTAGGCGTGGCGTTCTTCACAACCTGCATGTACAGCGGCAGGAAGGTGACCGCGCCGAACAGCGACACACCAACGATGAAACCGATCAGCCCGGCGAGCACGAAGGTACGGTGGCGGAACAGGTGCAGTGGCATGATCGGCTCGGCGGCGCGGCGCTGTTCCAGGACGAAACCCGCCAGGCCGATCAGGGCAAACAGCGACAGGCACAGCATGTCCAGCGACTGCCACGCCAGCAGGCTGCCGCCCAGGCTGGTGATGAGCACTACCGAGCCCAGGGCGACGGTGAGGAAGAACGCGCCAATGTAGTCCACCGTATGCCGGACCAGGGCCACATGCGGGCGGAATACGCTGCCGATCACCAGCAGCGCCAGCAGGCCCAGCGGCAGGTTGATGTAGAAGATCCAGTGCCAGGACAAGTGCTCCACCAGAAAACCGCCAATCAACGGCCCGACCACGGTGGCCAGCCCGAACACGCCGCCGAACAGGCCCTGGTAGCGGCCCCGTTCGGCGGGTGGAATCACATCGCCGATGGCGGCCATTGCCACGACCATCAGGCCGCCACCGCCCAACCCTTGCAGGGTACGAAAGGTGATGAGCTGGGCCATGGTCTGCGCCGCGCCACACAGTGCCGAGCCCAGCAGGAACAGGACGATGGCGACCTGCAGCACACGCTTGCGGCCGAACTGGTCGCCGAACTTGCCATACAGCGGCACCACCACCGTGGAGGCCAGCAGGTAAGCGGTGACCACCCAGGACAACCAGCGCAGCCCGCCAAGGTCGCTGACGATGGTCGGCAGCGCGGTCGAGACGATGGTCTGGTCGAGGGCAGCCAGGAACATCACCAGCATCAGGGCTGCCAGCAGCAGTGGGATAGAGGTTTGCGCATCCGTTGCGGCGGGGGAGGTGTCCGTGGATATCGGTTGCATGAGGCTGACCTCAACGGTATGTGGCGTGGGCCTGGGCATGTTGTTGGCCGGCGTCTAGCAGGCCTGCCAGGGCGAAGCGGTACAACTGGTCGGCAACTGCCTCGACGCGCATTTGCAGGATTTCGTGCAGCGCGCCGGCGCCACCGCGTGGGCCGATCAGCAACATCGCCCAAGGGGCAGTGACGCAGAGGATGCAGCGGGTCAGGGCCGGTTCGTCGACAGGAATGCCGCTGATCTCGCTGAACAGCCCCTTGAGCAGGGACAGCCGCAAGGGTGCGGCGGCCTGCAGATGTGCCTGGCCATGGGGGCTGGGCGCGAGGATTTCTGCAGCCAGCACCCGCAGGTGCCAGTTGTCCCGGGCCGAAGTGGCCTTGAGCACTACCAGTTCTACGAGCACGCGCAGCTTTTCGGCTGCCGGTTGGCTGCCTTGGGTGATGCGTTGCAGGTCGCTGAGGTCGAGGAAGCGCTGGCGTGCTTCGTCGAGGACGGCCAGGTACAGGCCGTTGCGGCTACCGAAGTGGTAATTGATCGAGGCCAGGTCTACCTCCGCCTTGGCGGCGACAGCCTTGTTGCTGGTTTCGGCGTAGCCGAGCGCGGCGAACAGTTCGCCAGCGGCTTCGAGGATGCGCGTACGGGTGACGGCGCCGTCCTTGCGGGGTTCTCGGGGGGCTGCGGACATGGGGGCTGCTCTGCGGGCCAAGGGTATGGGCAGAGCGTGATGCAGGCTTAGTTTAAAATCAATTTAAATTTAATTTATGAGGCGGACGGTATCTCGCAAACCATGCAGGAGCAGCACAAGGCTGCTCCTGCAGGTGCCGGCTTACTGCCGGGTGCTGGCTGTTTCCTGTGCCCGCTCAGGCTTGTCCAGCGGTAGGTGGTCGAATTCGCGCAAGCCATCCTTGCGGTAGGGGTCGCCGATCCAGCGCTGTGTTGCCACGAACTGCGGGCTTACCAGGCTCTTGGCCGGCTCGAAGCGGTCATAGCTCAGCCCGGCCAGGTCGGACAGGGTATGAATCAGGTGCGAGCTGCTGTACGGGCGGTTAGCCATCGCCTGCAAGTCACGAGGGTGCTCGGCCTGCCAGCTGGGCGAGGTCCACAGCAGGAACGGAATGGTGTACATCGGCCGGGTCGGCGCGCCCTCGTTGCGCCCGAGGCGGTCGTGGTCGCCGGAGCTGTACACGTCTTCACCATGGTCGGACAGGTACACCAGGAAGCCATTGGGGTTACCGGCCGAGTAGCGCTTGATCAGGCTCGAGACCACGTAGTCGTTGTAACGCACCGCATTGTCGTAGAAGTTGTAGGTTTTGACCTGGTCCGGCGTCAGTTTGCCCGGCACGCCCTGGTTGTCGGTGAAGTGCGTGTAGTCGTCCGGGTAGCGGTAGCGGTAGTCCATGTGCGTGCCCAGCAGGTGCACGATGATGAACTTGTTCGGTGCAGGGTCCTGCAGGGCCTTCTCGAACGGCGCCAGCACCACGTCATCGTACTGGCTGGCATTCTGGTTGCGCTGGTTGTTCAGGTACACCGGCGCGTCCGTCTGCTGCGAGAAGGTGGTGAGCATGGTGTTGCGCTTGGTCATGGTCTGCTGGTTGGTGATCCAGAAGGTCTTGTAGCCTGCCTGTTTCATCAGGTTGATCAGCGACGGGTCGGTGAGGAAGCGGTCCGGGTTCTGCTCATCGCCGAAGGTGAGGATCT
The DNA here is from genome assembly GCF_002992185.1 of Pseudomonas sp. LLC-1. NCBI lineage: Bacteria > Pseudomonadati > Pseudomonadota > Gammaproteobacteria > Pseudomonadales > Pseudomonadaceae > Pseudomonas > Pseudomonas sp. LLC-1. Next base: position 11,543 of record NZ_LUVY01000023.1, read on the forward strand.
GCTGCATCACTTCGATGGTGTACGGGCGTGGCGATACCACATCGCGGAACACCGTCAGGCCTTTGTCGCTGGCGGCCAGCGCGTCGAGGTTGGGCGTGGTGTCGCGGTTATAGCCGTACAGGTGCATGTGCTCGCGGGTGGTGGACTCGCCCAGTACCAGCACCAGGGTGCGGGGCGCCGTTCCGCTGCTGTCACGCAGGTTTTGCAGCGGCGGCAATGCGGCGTTCTGGGCCAGCAGCTCCTGCATGTTGTCCAGTTGCTGGCGGTACTGCCGGTAGCCGACCAGCAACTGCCAGGGCACGGCGGGTTCCATGCGCTGCTGCACCTTCTCGGCGGCATCGGCGAAATTGCGCTCCTGGGTGACCATCTGCTTGTAGAACGGGTACACAAGGTTGGCCACCAGCAACAAGGCGACCACCGGCAGACGGCTGCGCAGGGGCAGGCTGACCGGGCGTACGCGTTTCCACAGCAGCACCGCCACCAGCGTGTACAGCAGCAATGCCAGGCCCAGCCAGATGCTGAAGTACTGGCTGAAGTACTCACCGGCTTCGGCGGTGTTGGACTCGAACATCACGAAGATGACGCTTTGCGAGAACTCCTGGCGATAGATGCCGAAGTAGCTCAAACCCACCAGCGATGCCCCCCACAGCACCAGGCCGATGACCGCTGCAGTGGCGCGGGTGAAGCGCGGCACCAGCAGCACCGGGGCCAGCCACAGGCTACTGAGGAAGAACGCATCACGAAAACCGGCAAACCCGGTCTTTCCGCTGAACAGCAGCAACGCCTGGGTTACGCCGGAAAAGTACCAGAAGAACAGCAAAAGCCAGCCCAGGCCGGCCCAGTCCACGCGCTTGTGCGCGGCGGGGGATGTAGTGTGTGACACGTATGCCTCGTCGTACCTTGGTAGCCAGCAGGTTTGCTGCGGCCAGAAAGGGTGTGACGCTAATCGGTTGACTGTGAAAATAGCGTCAACAAGGCGATGAACATGGCGTCAATGCTGGCTTCCCAAGGCGCAGGCTTGCCAATACAATCGAGATAAATTCTTATTTGCATCGCCCGCCGGCAGGGAGAGGGAATGTCCATAATGGCCTCCGACGCAGCACCCCATGAGCATCTGCACGCACTTTATCGTGACCACAACAGCTGGCTCCGTGGCTGGTTGCGCCATCGGCTGAATAACTCCGCCGATGCGGCGGACCTTGCTCAGGATACGTTTGTCCGTTTGCTCCTGGCCCGGTCATCCAGCACTTTGCAGGAGCCCCGCCGGTACCTGGCGACCATTGCCCGCGGCTTGGTCATTGACCTGTATCGGCGCCGAAGCCTGGAGCAGGCTTACCTCGATGCGCTCATGTCGCGTCCGGAACAGCATGCGCCTTCTGCGGAAACCCGTGCACTGATCCTCGACAGCCTGCTGGCCATCGACCGCCTGCTTGATGGCCTGGGCGCGCGTACCCGGCAGATCTTCCTCGCGGTGCAACTCGACGGGCTCAGTTACGAAAAAGCCGCCGAACGCTGCGGGGTTTCGGTCAGCACGGTTCGAAAGCACCTGGCCAGGGGCCTGATGCACTGCCTGCTGCTGGATGAAGCATGAAGCGCGTCCTGGCTCAGGCGGTGGACTGGTATGTGAAGTTGCATGACAGCGCTGCCAGCGATAGCACACGCAGTGAGTGGCGTGCCTGGCTGGCGGCGGACCCGCAGCATGCTCGCGCCTGGCAGCGCATCGAGCAATTGCAACAGCGCTTGGGCCAGGCCCCGGCAGGCCTTGCGGGTGCAACCTTGGAACAGGCGCGGCAACAGCGTCGTGCAGCAATGAAAATGCTGGCCTTGCTGTTGGGGGTGGGGGTAGCCGGTTGGCGGGGCTATCAAGTCTCACCCTGGAGCGCAGACTACAGCACGGGTGTGGGGCAGCGCGGCCACTTCACCCTGGTCGATGGTAGCCGGCTGGTGCTGGGTACCGATTCGCGGGTGGATGTGCAGTTCGACGGCCTGCAGCGTCTGATCCTGTTACGACAGGGCGAGATACTGGTCGAGACGGCCAAGGATGCGCGCCCGCTCAGTGTTCAAACCGCCGAAGGCCGTGTGCTGGCCTTGGGCACGCGCTTTACGGTGCGCCAGGGCGCAGGTATTTCGCGGGTCACGGTCGAAGCCCATGCGGTCGAGGTGCAGCCGCGGCAGGCCACTGGGCAAGTCTTGCGTATTGAAGCAGGGCAGGCGTCAAGTTTTACCGCTGACACGCTCGGGCAGTTGTTGCCGGCCGTGGCGCAAGGCTCGGCGTGGACGCAAGGCATGCTGGTGGTGGTCGACTGGCGGCTGGCGGATGTACTGGCCGAGCTGTCCCGATATCGACCGGGTTATCTGGGGTGCTCGCCGGAAATTGCCGGGTTGCGACTGTCGGGCACGTTCCTGCTGGATGACAGCGAAGGTGTGCTGGCCAACCTTGAAGATTCCCTGCCGGTGCGGGTGCGTCGCCTGACCCGTTATTGGGTGCGGGTCGAGGGCAAGGCAGCCTGAAAATATTTTGCATGGAGGGGTAACAGTTTTTCTTTCCTGTTTCGGCTCTACCTGCACATGCGCATCAGACGCAGTTATTGCCAACCTCGACAGGATTCTCTTCATGTTCGTACGCCCCTCTCTTCTAGCCCTGGGCCTCACCGGCTCGTTGCTGGCGGTAACGCCCGCCTGGGCCATTGTCTACGACATCCCGGCCGGCAGTCTGGCTGCATCGCTCAGCCGGTTTGCGGCCGCGAGCGGGGTAATGATCACCTTCAGCTCGGAAGACACCGCAGGCCTGAATTCGCCCGGCCTGCAAGGTGACTATGAACTGGCACAAGGCTTTGCTCGCCTGTTGCAAGGTAGCGGCCTTCGCGTGGTGCAGGCAGGGGAGAAGCGCTACGTATTGGCCAAGGCAGACAACAGTGGGGCCATGGAGCTTGGTGCGACCACTATCAATGCGGCTGGCCTGGGCACCACCACTGAAGGGACAGGCTCCTACACAACAGGTTCCAGCAACAGCTCGACCAAACTGGCGCTGTCGCTGCGCGAGACCCCGCAGACTGTCAGCGTGATGACACGCCAGCGCATCGAAGACCAGCAATTGAACACGCTCAGTGACGTGCTCAAGCAGACGCCTGGCCTGAACGTCCAGAACATCGACAGCGAGCGGGTGAACATCTACTCGCGTGGCTATTCGATCGACAGCTACCAGTTCGATGGCATTCCCACCACCTTGATCGTGCAAACCAGTGCCAGCCCGCAAAGCATGATCGACACCTCAATCTATGACCGGGTCGAGATTGTCCGGGGTGCCACCGGGCTGATGACAGGAGCGGGCGACCCTTCGGGCAGCGTCAACCTGATCCGCAAGCGGCCCACGGCGGAATTTCACGGTTCGGTCAGTGCGGGCGCGGGCTCTTGGGACACCTATCGGACAGAAGTCGATGTAGCCGGCCCATTGACCCCCGATGCGCGCCTGCGTGGACGTGCAGTAGTGGCCTATCAGCAAGGCAACAGCTACATCGACCATTACCAGCAGGAAAAACAGACCTACTACGGCATCCTCGAAGCGGACCTCACTGACAGCACCCTGCTGACGGTCGGCTTCGACTACCAGAAAAACGACCCACGCGGGGTTTCGTTTGCCAGCTTCCCATTGTTCTACGATGACGGCGAGCAAACCGACTTTTCCCGCTCGACCAACGCCGCCTCGCGCTGGAGTTATCGTCAGCAGAACACCCTCAATACCTTTGCCACCCTGGAACAGGGCCTGGTTAACGATTGGAAACTGAAGGTGTCGGTAAACAACATGTACAGCACCCGTGACTATTCGCTGGCGTCGGCCAGTGGCGGTTTCCCCAACAAGGAAACTGGCGATGGGGCCTACCTGTATGGCGGTGATGGCTACGGCTCGCAGCGCCAGTTGGGTATCGATGCCATGGCCCAAGGGCCATTCCAGCTGTTTGGCCGCCAGCATGAGCTCGTAGTGGGGGTGAGCGCCTCGGAGTTTCACGACTACAGCAACCCGGACGACGATGACCTGGAAATGAGGCCGGTCAATATCTACGACTGGGACAACACCACTGACCGCCCGGTCTCGGTGGGTAAGCTGATGAACGATGACACCACCATCCGCCAGGATGCTGCGTACATGGTGGCGCGTTTCAAACCGACCGACGACCTGTCACTGATCTTCGGCGCCCGCGTCGGCGATTACAGCTATAAGAAGAAGGCAATCTACAACGCGCCCTACACCCGTTCGACCAACCATCAGGCAACCCGCGAGTCCGGTTTTGTCACGCCCTACGCTGGCGTGGTTTACGACCTGAATGCGCAGCATTCGGTGTATGCCAGCTACACCAAGATCTACAAGCCACAGTCGTTGCGCGATAGCAGTGGCGCCACGCTGGAACCGCGCGAAGGTGACAACTATGAAATCGGCCTTAAAAGCGAACTGCTGGACGGGCGTGTCAACACAGCCATTGCCCTTTACCAGATCAAGCAGGACAACCTGGGTGTGCTCAGTGGCGGCTTCGTCGAGGGAACCGATCGCGAGCGTGCCTACAAGGCGGTGTCCGGTGCCACCACGCGGGGTATCGACCTGGAACTCTTCGGCGAGATCACGCCCGGCTGGAACGTCACTGCCAGTTACAGCCACAGCCTGACCAAGGATGCGGACCATGAGCGCATCAACACCATCGCCCCGGCGAACATGGTCAAACTTTGGACCACCTACCGTCTGCCGGGCGAGCTCAATCGCCTGACGGTGGGTGGCGGCATGAACTGGCAAAGCGGCCTGAGCCTGACCGATGCCCCGTGGCAGATTGGCCATACGGTCAAGGCGACCCAGGACGATTACGCAGTGTTCAACGTGATGGCGCGCTATGACCTGAGCAACAACCTGACCGCGACCGTGAACGTCAACAACCTGTTCGACAAGAAATACCTCAGCGCGCTGGACCCAACGTTCTACACCGGATTCTACGGCGAGCCACGTAATGTGATGTTCAGCACCAAATACAGTTTCTGAACCCAGGGGTGGCGTGGGGTGCGCAATACGGCGGTTGCACGGGTATGATGGCGGCCGCTAAAACGTACTGACAGGCCCTGTGGATTATGAACCGTCGTAAGAAGATCAAGCAGCTGTTGCAGGCGCATGCCAAAAAGGCCAGTGCCAAGCTGGCACCGCGCAAGCCCAAATACATTTGCAAGGCTGACCGTTTGAAGATGGAGGCAGAGGCGGTGGGGGATACCCCCACCTGACTCACTGATCAGGCAGTGCAAGTGCTGCCGCAGTGCCCTCAACGGCGGTAGTAACGGTGGTCGTCATAGTGACGCTGGTGCATCGCCCGCTCATGGCGGCGCTCCCAGTCACGGCGGCGTTCCCAGTCCCGCCGCCGCTCCCAGTCCCGCCGGGCTTGCTCACGTCGCCATTGCTCACGGCGCCAGTCGCTTCTGTGGTCATGCCAGCGGTCGTCATCATGCGCCAACAGCGTGGCCGGCTGTTCGACGGCCACGGAGGTCACGCTCGACCAGGGGTTGCCGGCAGGCTGCAACGGTGACTGAACAGCCGGGGTCGCCACCACCGGTGCTTTCATTTGTGTTGCCGATGCCGAACCCATTGCCGCGAACGAGAACAGGCCGAGCAGCATCAACCTTGCGACATGTATTTTCATGAGCGAAGCCAACCTCTGATAACAATTGAGCCATCTGGCCAGCAGGTGGGGGCGAACCTTGTCTCGTGAGCCGCTACCTTTCTGTACCTGCGAAATAGACCCGCTATCGAGAAAAAGTTCGCTACGGCAACAACTTGTAGAACATTTGCTCACACCTGATGCCGCTTGCGCTGCTTGCCAGAAACCTCATCTGACTGGCCAATCACACAAAAGCCCGCCCCCCACGGCGGCGGTCTTCCTTCAACAGCCCCTCTACTTTGCGCAACGCTTGCCCCAGTGCGGCCTGGTCCGGCGCCCCGCCCAGCGAGATACGCACGGCCTCCGGCCCTTGCGGCGCAACGCTGAACGAGTCCGCCCCGGCCACACTCACCCCCACATCATCCAGGGCTTGGGTAAACCGTTCCTGGCGCCAGTGCGCCGGCAACGGTAACCACAGGTGCAGCCCGGTCGGGTGCGCCTGGAACTCATGGCTCAGCAGTGTGCGTGCCAAGTGCTGGCGGGCGCGGGCTTCGCGCTGGATTTCCTGTACCAGCTCCCTGGCGGTACCACTGCGGATCCACTGCTCGACCAAGGCCAGCAGCAGGGCTGAGCAGCCCATGCTCGAGGCGCGCAGGCCGTTGAGCAGGGCATGGCCGTCATCGCCACGCGGGGGCAGCACAAAAGCGGTGCGCAGGCTTGGCCACAGGCACTTGGACAGCGACGCCAGGTAATACGTATTGGCACCCCCGGTCAGGCAGGTGATGGGCATTGGCGCGTCGTCAAGCAGATAGCGGTAGGGGTCGTCCTCGATCAGCGTGATGCCGCACTTGAGCAGCACTTCGGCAATCGCCTGGCGCCGGGCCACGGGCATGGTGTGCGCTGTGGGGTTCTGGAACGTGGGGTTGAGGTACAGCAGGCGCGCACCGCTTTGCTGGCAGGCTTGCTCCAGATGGTCGGGGCGCATGCCGTCGGCGTCACCGGCCACCGCGACAATGCGCAGCCCCAGTTGTTGGGCGGCCAGTAACAGGCCGGGGTAGGTCAGTGGGTCGCACAGCACGGCGTCACCCGCGCGGGCATGGGCGCTGAGGATGGCGAATACGGCCGCTTGCGAACCCGGGCACAGGGCCAGGCTGCGGCTGTCCAGATCACCCAGTGCCGGTTTCAACCAGCCCTGCGCGGCCTGCAGCAGCGAGCGGGAGGTCGGCTCATCCTGGTAGGGCGACAGTGCTTCGATGCGGTTGCGTTGCAGTACCTGTTCAAGCCCGGCGCTTACCCATTGGGCCATGGAGCCATTGGCCGGCTGCGGCGGGATGTTCATGGTCAGGTCAATGCCTGCCGGCGTGGGTGTTTCGCGGGCACCCAGAATGAACGACCCGCGGCCACTGTAGGAGGCAATCAGGCCTCGGTCGCGCGCTTCGGCGTAGGCACGGGTCACCGTGGTCAGGTCGACACCCAGGTGCGCCGCCAGCGCACGCTGCGGCGGGATTTGTTCGCCGTCCTGCAAAACTCCAGACTGTATGGATTCTGCGATCATGTCGGCAATCTGTATGTATCTTGGGCCGCTCTTTGGTTTGAATGGCCTTGTCCAGCCTATTTGAGCGTTTTCTCTTGGCGTGTCGGCAAGAGGCATGAGTATATCCCCCCCGGTTGTCAGTCCATACGCATAGGAATATCATGACATACGGTTGTTAATAAATCCATACAAAATGGAAAGCGTATGGTTATTTTGATGTGCACCGGAACGGCGCTGCAGGGCTGCAACGATAAGCGCTTCCGGGCTGCTAGTCATGGAGATGTTCGATGGATGACTGTCATCTGATCTGCGCCAACCGCCTGGGCGATGGGGTTGTGGTCTGGCTTGATGCCGGGCATGAGTGGGTAGAGACATTGCAACAGGCCGGCACCTTCGATGCGCAGGCCCTGGAAGCGGCAACCTCTGCGGCCGAAGCTGCCGTGCGGGCCAACCAGGTGGTTGCGCCGACGCCTTGTGAAGCCTGGCTGGTCGATGGCCAGCCTGAGCCCAAAAGCCTGCGTGAGCGGTTGCGTGCGCGCGGCCCGTCGGTACGCAGCGACCTTGGCAAGCAGGCTCCCGGGGTGCCAGTACAAGTCAGCAAGGGGTTACGGCCGCTGCTGCCGGTTGCGGCGGGGCAGGCTGGGGTATACCGTTACGACCCGTTCGAGCGTGAGTTCCTCAAGGACCGCGCCCGCCAGTTCGAGCAGCAGGTTGCCCGCCGCCTGAGTGGCGAGCTGGATGAAGAGGCGTTCAAGGTCTACCGGCTGATGAACGGGCTGTACCTGCAGTTGCACGGCTACATGCTGCGCGTGGCCATTCCGTATGGCACCTTGAGCGCGGTGCAACTGCGTCAGCTGGCCTACGTGGCACGCACCTATGACAAAGGCTACGGCCACCTCACCACCCGGCAGAACATCCAGTTCAACTGGCCGCACCTGGCCGATACGCCGGAAATTCTGTCGGTACTGGCCGATGCCGACCTGCATTGCATCCAGACCAGCGGCAACTGCATCCGCAACGTGACCACCGACCACTTTGCCGGTGCCGCCGAAGATGAAGTGCTCGACCCGAGGGTGCATGCCGAAATCCTCCGTCAGTGGTCTACCGACCACCCGGAATTCACTTACCTGCCACGCAAGTTCAAGATCGCCATCACCGGCAGCCCCAAAGACCGTGCGGCGGTGCGCTTTCATGATATCGGCATACTGGCGCAGCGCAACGAACAGGGCGAGGTGGGCTTCCAGGTGTATGCCGGTGGTGGTCTGGGGCGTACCCCGATCGTCGGCACCCGGGTGCGCGAGTGGTTGCCGGAGCGTGAACTGTTGCTCTACGTCGAAGCCATCTTGCGGGTGTACAACGCCCTGGGGCGGCGCGACAACCTGTACAAGGCACGCATCAAGATCCTGGTGCGCGAGCTCAAGCCTGGCCGTTTCATCGAGATGATCGAGCAGGAGTTCGCCAGCCTGCCGGCTGACCATCAATACCTGGAGCCCGCTATCGTCCAGGGCATTCATGCCCGCTTCGTGCAACCCGCCTTCGAGGCATTGCCCAGGTTGTGTGACAGCTTTCTGCGCGCACGGGCAGACGACAACGCGTTCGCCAGCTGGGTACGCACCAACACCCACCCGCACAAGCAGCGTGGCTATATCAGCGCGGTGATCTCGTTGAAGCCACCGGGCGGCATCCCCGGAGACATCAGCGCCGAGGAAATGCTCACCCTGGCTGACCTGTCCGAGGCTTACTCGCTGAACGAAATCCGCGTTTCCCACGAGCAGAACCTGGTGTTGCCGCACATCCGTCAGGCTGACTTGTACAGCGTCTGGCAGGCCCTGCGCCAGGCGCGGCTGGCGACCAGCAACATCGGCTTGCTGTCTGACTCCATCGCCTGCCCGGGGATGGACTACTGCAGCCTGGCCACCGCCCGCTCGGTGCCGGTCGCCCAGCGCATCGCCCAACGTTTCGACGCAGCCCGGCAACAGGAAATCGGCGAGCTCAAGCTCAATGTGTCCGGCTGCATCAATGCCTGTGCGCACCACCATGTGGCGCATATCGGCATCCTCGGCCTGGACAAGGCTGGCCACGAAAATTACCAGATCACGCTGGGCGGCAGTGCCGAAGAGGACGCTGCGGTGGGGACCATCCTTGGCCGTTCGGTGCCCTTTGAGGAGGTGCCCGACATCGTCGAGGCCATCGTTGGCATTTACCTGCAATTGCGCGAGGGCGGTGAACGCTTCCTCGACACCTACCGCCGCGTCGGTATCGAGCCATTCAAGGAGGTGCTGCGTGATGCTCGTTGATCGTGAAGGCCAGGCGCAGCCCGACAGCTGGCGCTACCTGGGCAGCGAAGCGCTGCCGACCTACGCCCCGCACACCGTGCTGCAACCGCAGCAGTGGGACGACTACCACATGCGTTTCGGTCAGCCGGCCGAGGGCCTGTGGCTGACCGCCGACCACGACCCGGCACAGGTGCTGGCGTTGCTTGGCCACCTGACGTTGATCGTGATCGAGTTCGCCAGGTCACGCGATGGCCGTGGCTTCACCTTGGCCAGGCTGCTGCGCGAGCGCCATGGGTTCACCGGCGACCTGCGCGCCGCCGGGCCATTGCTGCCTGACCAGTTCGCCATGTTACTGCAGTGCGGCTTCACCAGCGCCCTGGTTTCGCCCAGCGTACCGGCCCAGCGCTGGCAGGAGGCCGCGGCCACCCATCGGCAGGCCCGGCCACGCACGCTGCTGCAACGTCTTTCACAACGGAGCGAGGCATAGCCATGTTCAGCCTTACAGCCCTGGAGCTGGCCCGTATACAGTTTGGTTTCACCATTACCTTTCACATCATTTTTCCGGCCATCACCATTGGTCTGGCGGCGTTTCTGGCTGTGCTGGAAGGCCTGTGGTTGTGGAAAAAGGAAAACGCCTACCTCGACCTTTACCACTTCTGGTCGAAGATCTTCGCCGTCAACTTCGCCATGGGCGTGGTCTCGGGGCTGGTCATGGCCTACCAGTTCGGCACCAACTGGAGCTTCTACTCGCAGTTCGCCGGCAGCATCACCGGCCCGTTGCTGACCTATGAGGTGCTGACGGCCTTCTTCCTTGAAGCGGGCTTTCTCGGGGTGATGCTGTTCGGCTGGCACAAGGTCGGCCGTGGTCTGCACTTCTTCGCCACCCTGATGGTGGCCGTGGGGACGATGATTTCCGCCACCTGGATTCTGGCGTCCAACAGCTGGATGCAGACGCCGCAAGGCCACGAAGTGATCAATGGCGTGGTAGTGCCCGTGGACTGGTTCGCCATCATCTTCAACCCGTCGTTCCCGTACCGCCTGGCGCACATGGTGACCGCCGCCATGCTGTCGACCGCGTTGTTCGTCGGCGCCTCGGCGGCGTGGCACCTGTTGTGTGGCAATCGCACCCCGGCAGTGCAGAAGATGTTTTCGATGGCGTTTTGGATGCTGCTGTTCACCGCGCCGCTGCAGGTGCTGATTGGTGACATGCATGGCTTGAACACGCTCAAGTACCAACCGGCGAAAATTGCCGCCGTAGAGGGCCATTGGAGCAATACGCCAGGGCAGGGTGTGCCGCTGATCCTGTTCGGTATCCCCGACATGGAGGCCGAAACCACCCGCTACAAGGTCGAGATCCCCAACCTGGCGAGCCTGATCCTGACCCACAGCCTGCACGGGCAGATCCCGGCGTTGAAAGACTTCCCGAAAGAAGACCGGCCCAACGCGACCATCCTGTTCTGGTGCTTCCGGGTCATGGTTGGCCTGGGGTTGCTGATGGTCGTGCTCGGCCTGTTTGGCACCTGGCAACGCTGGCGGGGGCGATTGTACGAGTCGCGGGGGCTGGCACGGTTTGCCCTGTGGATGGGGCCTTCGGGGCTGGTGGCGCTGCTGGCCGGCTGGTACGTGACCGAGATCGGCCGCCAGCCTTGGGTGGTGTACGGCTTGATGCGCACCAAGGACGCAGTTTCCGATCACTCGGCGCTGACGTTGTCGGTGGGCCTGGTGGTGCTGGTGGTGATGTACATCGCGGTGTTCGGCACCGGCATCATCTACATGCTGCGCATGGTGGGCAAGGGGCCGCAGGCGCACGACGACCACGAACACCCGGTCACCGCCAACCAGCGGCCGGCCCGCCCGTTGTCGGCGGTGGACGACCCGTTGTATCCGCATTCGCCTAATTACACAGACTGACCGGAGACGCTGTCATGGGTATTGATCTTCCGCTGATCTGGTTCTTGATCATCGGCTTTGGCGTGATGATGTACGTCATCATGGATGGCTTCGACCTGGGTATCGGCATCCTGTTCCCGTTCATCACCGACCGCGACCACCGCGATACCATGGTCAACACCGTGGCGCCGGTGTGGGATGGCAACGAAACCTGGCTGGTGCTGGGCGGGGCAGGGTTGATGGCGGCATTCCCCAAGGTGTACGCCATTTTGCTCAGCGCACTGTACATCCCCGCGCTCGGCCTGCTGGCCGGGCTGATCTGGCGTGGCGTGTCATTCGAGTTCCGTTTCAAGGCCGATGATGCGCACAAGCCGTTCTGGGACCGGGCGTTCATTGGCGGGTCGTATGCGGCGGCGTTTTTCCAAGGCGTGATGCTGGGCGCGTTCATCGACGGGCATTCGATTGTCGATGGTGTGGCCACCAACGGGCTGATGAGCTGGCTGACACCGTTCAACGTGTTCTGCGGGATCGGCGTGGTGGTGGCGTATGCGCTATTGGGCGCCACCTGGCTGGTGTTGAAGACCGAGGGCCGGCTGCAGGCCAGTATCATCCGTGCCTGCTCACCGATCACCCTGGCGACGGTGGCGGCGATGCTGATTGTGAGCATCTGGACGCCACTGACGCACCCGGCGATCTTCGACCGCTGGTTCAGCCTGCCGAACTTCTGGTTCTTCCTGCCGGTACCGGTACTGGTGCTGGTGGCCACCTGGGCGATCCTCAGGTCGTTGCGCGGTACGCCCCATGCCGGGCCTTTCGTCTGGTCGCTGGTGTTGGTGTTCCTCGGTTATAGCGGTTTGGTCATCAGTATCTGGCCGTACGTGCTGCCGCCCAGTCTGACCATCTGGGAAGCGGCGGCGCCACCGCAGAGCCTGGGCTTCGCCCTGGTTGGGGCGTTGCTGATCATTCCGTTCATCCTGGGGTATTCGGCCTGGTCGTACTACGTGTTCCGCGGCAAGGTGAAGGACGGCGAGGGGTATCACTGAGCTACAAGCTCATAAACCCGCAAATATCACACGCAAGTGCGCCCGGTAACTGTCGAACGCGGCAATCGCGCCAGCGACCACTGCGGCCTCGTCCTGGTCGTCCAGCACCAGGCCGTCGAGCCGGGCAACGAACTCGCGCCAATGCAGCGCACGGCCATCCGGGTGTGGCGCCAGGTGGCGGGCGCCTTGGTCGCCATCGAGCCCGAGGCGCTGGGTTTGCTTGAACAGAAACGCCGCACCCAGATTCGAGCCTTCGCTGCAATAAAGCCAGCCCAAGGCCTCGGCCGGGCCGACGCAGACTGGTTGAGGGCGCGTTGGCAGAGGCAGGCCGAGATCACGCAGGTCGGTTTCGACCGCAGCGAAGCGCGACAGCCCAACCAGCCCCGGCAGGTGCTGGTTGAGCTGTGCATCGTTGTACAACGTCAACAGGCTGCCGTGAAAGAGGTGCTGTACCTGCAGGAAGCGGCCATAGCGCTCGCGGTTTTCGAAAGGGCGTGCCGCCATCACCAGTTGATCGACGCTGTCATGGTCCCGGCTGCTGGCCGCTTTCAAGCGTTTGCAGCGGCCGGGCTCCACGAGGGGGGAGGGTGCAGCGGTCATAGGCGTATCCATGGTGTGAGGGGTATACGCCCATCATGCTTGCCATCCTTGGCCAGCATCAAGCACCACGCGGCTGGCCTAGCCGAGGGCGGCGGCCTGTTGCAGGTTCAGTGCGCGGGTTTCCGGGGCCAGGGCCCAGGACATCAACAGGCCGAAGAAGGTGATGGCCGCTGCCACGTACATGGTCTGGGCGATGCCCAGCACGTCGAGGGACATGGGCACCAGGTAGGTGCCCACCGCCGCGCCGATACGCGAAATGGAGGTGCCCATGCCGACGGCGAACGCACGGATTTCGGTGGGGAAGATTTCGTTCGGGTACACCAGCGTAAGCACCTGCGCACCGCCGATAAACAATGCATACAGCGCGAAGAACACCAGGATCCAGATGCCCGCGCTGCTGTGGAACGTACCCAGGCACAGCAGGGCCAACCCCGACACCAGGAAGCTGTAGAGCAGCAGGTTGCGCCGGCCGACGACGTTGATCAGCCGAGTGGCGGCGATGCAACCGACCACGAAGAACAGCGTGATCAGTACCGAGCCGATCGAGGCGCTGTCGCCTTTCACATCAAGCGCCGCCAGCACCTTGGGCGCAAACGCGTACACCGAGAACAGCGGGATGATGCAGCAGGTCCAGAACACGATGACGAACAGCATGCGCTTGCCGTACCCGGCATACAGCAGGCTCCAGATGTTCACCTTGTAGCTGGCGTTTTCCTCGGGCAGGTTGCGCAGGGAAAAGTCATGGCCGTACACCGTTTTGATCACCTGTTCCGCTTCTGCGTTACGGCCTTTGCTGAGCAGCCAGCGGGGCGATTCGGGTGTGCCGATACGGACCACGAACAGGGCCAGGCCGATGCTGGCAGAGCTGGCCAACACCAGCCGCCAGGCGTCCTCGGCCCCGCTGCGCAGCAGCAATTCGCCAACGATGTAGGCCGCTGCGGCACCGGCAAACCACAGAATGGTCAGCATGGCCAGGCGAGGGCCGCGGTACTTCCTGGGCATGAACTCGACCAGCAGCGAAGTCGCGACCGGGTACTCGATGCCTACCGCAATGCCGATGACCAGCCGCAGCAGGAAGATGGCCAACGCCGAATCGGCCCAGAACTGCCCGAGCGATGCGACGATGAACAGCGTGGGGCCAACGAAGAACAAGCGCTTGCGGCCGAGGCGGTCGGTCAGCCAGCCGCCAAGGAACCCGCCGAAGAAAATGCCGATCAGGGCCGAGGCGGCGATCAGGCCCTCCCAGAAACTGTTCAATGACAACGCAGTGGTGATGTGCGCCAGGGCGACGCCGATGATGCTCAGCACATAGCCATCGACGAACGAGCCGCCACCGGAGCGCAATGTGAGCAGTTTGTGGAACCTGTTTAGCGGTACATCTTCGACTGAAATAGTAGGACTTGTCATGCTTGTCTCCCGATATGGGTTTTCGAGTGAAGGGGCAGCGCGGCGACCAAAACGGCGCCGTGAAGCCATCTCGAAAATTCAGTGATCGATGGCTATGCGATTATTTTTATTGTGTGTGCCGGTGACGGCGTGTTCAGAAACCTTCCGCTTGCGCTCCTTGTCTTTCAGATTTCATGACGCACTTCTTTGGAAGGTGGGTGGCCGAAGAACGCACTGTAGGACCTGCTGAAATGGGTGCATGACACAAAGCCGCAGGCAATGGACACATCGAAGATCGATGCACTGGAGTTCTGGATCAGGCGCCGCGCTTCGGTGATGCGCAGCTGGAAGTAGTATTTTTGCGGGGTGGTGTCCAGCTGGTCCTTGAACAGCCGCTGCACCTGGCGTACGGACAAACCGACCGCCTGGCACAGTTGCCCGGGCGACAGTGGCTCTTCCAGGTTTGCCTCCATCAGCTTGATGATTTCGCGCAGGGGCCGGCTGACCTTGGGTTGCAGCGGCCTTTGAACACTGCGGAACCTGCTTTGGTCATGGTCCAGCGTGTCGAGTACTGCATCGGCCAGCGATTGACTGCAGCCGATGTTCAGCCACTGCAGCATCATGTCGAAGGCGCCCGCTGGCGAGGCGGCAGTCAGCCGGTCCCGATCGAGCACCAGGGCATCGTGGGTGACCACGGCGTGCGGCACGCGTTCGGCCAAGGCAATGCGCTGCTCGGGGTGGATGGCACAGCGGTAGCCATCCAGCAAGCCGGCACTGCCCAGATACCAGGCGCCGTTCCACAGGCCGCCGAGCACCACGGGGAACCTGGCAAGCCGTTTCAGCAGCGCGGTCAGCCAGCCGGGGACCGTGCGTGCGGCACGCAGCCCTCCGCAGACCACCATGATGTCGAGGTCGCACAGGCGTACATCGGTCAGCGGCGTGTCTGGCCGGATGGGGATGGCCAGGTCGCTCATCACTTCGTTGTGGTTGTGGCTGAAGGTGTGCACGCGGATCGACCCGGGTGCGATCAGGTTGGCGGTTACCAGTACATCCAGGGCCTGGGTGAAACTGGGCAGGGAGAAGTTGTCCAGCAGCAGAAACCCGACCCGCGAGGGTGCCGACCGTGCAACCGGTTGTGCCATGAAACCCAGGTTGCGCTCTTTGAATGTGTGGCTGAATGCTCTTGTCGTTATTGTCATGGGTCACCCAGGCGCTGGCAGACAGATCGGTAAATAATGTAAGTGTGTGGGCGTTATTGCGTCCAACGCTTTTAATACGGGCTTTCCGATAACGTCGCGTTATTGGCGAGGGTGTGCGAAGTTACGCATAACTCAAAGTTATACGTAAAGTAATTTAAGTGCGGATGTGTTTTTTCGGCGGCTGTGTACGATTCAATTATCTTGTACACGGAACGAGGAGAACACACCAGGATGTCGCAGCGGCACGTTGACCCGGATACCTTGTTACTTCGCATGCCCTCGTTGCGTGCCGTTAAAGCATTTGTCGCCGCTGCCAAGTACCAGAGTTTTACCCGCGCCGCAGAAGCCTTGTGCGTGTCGCAGGCAGCGATCAGCCGGCAGGTTCGCGAGCTGGAAACCTACCTGAGTGCGCGGTTGTTCGAGCGTGTGGGCCGCACGGTTGAGCTGACGCCCGCCGGTTCGGTGTTTTTCGAGGCGTCGCAGTTGTCGTTCGTGAACATTGCCCAGGCGGCGGAGCGCATTCGCCGTACCCCGCAGGAAAAACACGTACTGACCATCTGTTGCTCCCCGGCGTTTTCCGCATTCTGGTTGTCGCAGCACATCAATGCGTTTCGTGCCAACAACCCGGACATCGAACTCAACCTGATCACCACGCAGAATTTCCTGACGCGTGAGCCGGGTGTGGAGCCGGATGTGATCATCTCCAAGCTCGCCAACCCGGGGGAGGCCTACACGCTCTACCCACTGTGCCACGACGTGATTTACCCGGTGTGCTCCCCAGAATACCTGCGGCGGCACCCCGATATCGGCACGCTGGAGGGCCTGCGCGACAGCGCGCTGCTGGACTTGAGCCCCTACGGCCGGGCGGGTGTGGCCGAGCATGTGGACTGGAGTGTGTGGCTGGCGTACCACAACGTGGATATCGACGCGCGTGGCATCGATAGCCCGCCGCTGTTCCACGCCAATGACTACAACCTGATCATCAACATGGTGCTGGCCAACCAGGGTGTCGCACTGGGCTGGAACCAGCTGGTAGCCGGGCTGGTCGAGCAGGGCCGGCTGGCCAGGCCGGTGCGGGAACACGTGACGTTGCGTAACAGCCAGCACTACCTGGCGTGCCGGGAAAAAACCGATGACGATGCCTGCGTGCGGGTGCGGGACTGGATACTTTCAAAGTTTGCCCGGTGGGAAGTTTGAAGTTGCATCTTTGATGCATGAATTTTGGTGGTGGGTTAAGGGTTGTAATGGTTGCTTGAAATGAGCGGAAGTGTGGGTTTGCTCTCCGAAAAGTTGCAGGGTGTGAATTAACAACTACAAGGTTCGGTCATTGCCGGTCGTTGTCGTGCGCAGCGGTTGGCTGGAGGATAATAATGAATAGCAATGAAACCGTCATGGGTCTGATCAAACAGCGTAAGCCGCGACATGTGTTGCCCCGTGAGTTGTATCTGGATCCTGAAGTCTATCGTCAGGACCTGGAGCAGATCTGGCACAAGGACTGGGTGTTCGCCGGTCATACGTTCGAGATCCCCAAGGCCGGCCAGTATTTCACCCTGCAGATTGGCGACTACCCGGTAGCGGTCGTACGCGGCAAGGACGGCGAAGTGCGCGCGTTCCACAATGCCTGCCGCCACCGGGGGGCCAAAGTGTGCGAGCACGCCAGCGGTAAAGTGGCCAAGCTGGTGTGCCCGTACCACAAGTGGACATTCGAGCTGGACGGCAACCTGATCTACGCCGGCAACATGGGCGCGGACTTCGACAAGACGCACTACAACCTCAAGCCCGTGCATGTCGAAGTCGTTCACACCTACATCTACGTGTGTGTGGCGCAACAGGCCCCGGACTTTGGCAGCTTCCGCGCTGCGGTCAGCCCGTTCATCGCCCCGCACGGCCTGGAAAACTGCAAGGTTGCCTTCGAGTCCAACCTGATCGAGAAGGGCAACTGGAAGCTGGTGTTCGAAAACAACCGTGAGTGCTACCACTGCGACGGCACTCACCCGGAGCTGCTCAACTCGTTCGTCGAGAACCTGTCGGTGGCTGGTGTGGGCGGTGATGATGACCCTGAGCTGGTGGCCCACTGGACCCGCTGCGAGTCAGCCGGAATGCCCAGCCGTCTGGTCATGGACCCGCTGGGGCGCTTCCGCATGACTCGCATCCCGCTCTCGGCCGGCGCCGTCAGCTACACCATGGACGGCAAGCCTGCCGTGAACGGGCGCCTGGACAGCAGTGGCGAGGCGGATATCGGTGCGCTGCTGTATTTCAATTACCCGTCTACCTGGAACCACTTCTTGGGCGACCATGCGTTGAGCTTCCGCGTGCTGCCGATTGGCCCCGGGGAGACGCTGGTAACCACCAAGTGGCTGGTGCCGGAGTCGGCAGTGGAAGGAGTGGACTACGACCTTGAGCGCTTGACCAAGGTGTGGCTGGCAACCAACGACCAGGACCGCCGTCTGGTGGAAGGCACGCATGCGGGGGTGTCGTCGCCGGCCTATGAACCAGGGCCGTTCTCGGAGAATGCCGAAAACGGGGTATGCCAGTTCGATGACTGGTACTGCGCGACCATGCTGGAGCGGATGAGTGGGCGTGTGCCGTTGAAATCGGTGGTTTGATCGTTAAACCGATGGGGCCGTAAAACGGCCCCGTCAACCCATTCTGCCCCCGGCCCGATAACGCCAGTGCATGCTCATGATTTACCATGGCAGACGCTTTCACGTTTCCAAGGAATCAGCCATGAGTACTCCCCAGTTCCGCACCCCCACCGCCGCAGACGCCGAACGCTGCTACGCCATTGAAATCGGCGCCTATGAAGGGGATGAGGCGGCCACCCTGGAGAAGATCCGCACCCGCATCGCACAGTATCCACAAGGCTTTCTCATCCTGGAAAACGCGGGTGAGATCGTCGGTTTCATCAACAGCGGCTGCGCCCACGAAGTCGTCATGTCTGATGAAGACTTCAAGGAACTGGTCGGCCACGACCCGGGAGCACCGAACGTGGTGATCATGTCAGTAGTGGTGGACCCGGCACATCAGGGCAAAGGCTACGCCAAACGGCTGATGGATGAATTCATCGCCCGCATGAAAGCGTCGGGCAAGCAGACCATTCACCTGATGTGCAAAGAGCAGCATGTGGCCCTGTACCAGAAGCTGGGCTACCGGTATGTGAAGCCTTCACCGTCGGATCACGGCGGCATGGCCTGGCACGAGATGATCATGGGCCTGTAAGCGAGGGCGTGCTTCAGGCCGGGCGGCCGAACAGGTTGTGGATCACCTCCCTCAGCCAGCGGTTGCCACTGTCCTGGTGGTAGCGGGCGTGCCAGTGTTGCTTCACCGTGAAACCCTCAACCGCAAACGGGCAGTCGTGCACTTGCAGGTCGTGCATATCGGCTAGTGTCTGGCCGATGTGCCGAGGCAGGGTTGCGACCAGGTCCGTAGTGCCGACGATCATCCCCAGCCCGAGAAACGCGGGTAGCTCCAGCACGATGCGACGTTCGATGCTGGCGCGGGCCAGCCCCGCTTCCAGCAACTTCTGACCCGTCCCCGCGCTGATCTGCACATGGCCCTCAGCGTGGTAGCGGGCCAGGTTCATGCCGCCTTCCAGCCGCGGGTGTTGGCGGTTGCTCAGGCATACCCAGTCCTGTTCAAACAGGACCTGCTGGTACATCCCGCCACCCAGCCAAGGCACAAAGCCGATGGCGAGGTCGGCCTCACCCGACTCCAGCGCGCTTTCACTATTGCCATCGATGCGCACAGCCTCCAGGCGGATGCCCGGCGCATGCGTGCGCAGGTGGTTGAGGATGCTTGGCAGCAGGGTGATATGGCTGGCATCGCTGACACACAGGCGAAAGCGCCGTTGTGCCGTGTCGGGGATGAACTGCGGCTCCCAGGCGGTGAGCCTGCGCAGCGACTCAAGGACTTCGCGGCAAGGCCCGATCAACTGGTCGGCGCGCGGGGTAGGGGCCATGCCGCCGGGGGTGCGCACGAACAGAGGGTCGTTCAGTTGCTGGCGCAGGCGGGCCAGCCAGATGCTGATGGTCGGCTGGCTCTGGCCCAGCTGTTCGGCGGCACGGGTAACGCTACGGCAGTGGTAGAGCACATCGAACAATTGCAGCAGCTTGGGCTCGGGCAGGGCGTCGGCAGCAGACATTATTGTAAATCTCAATTGGCATATTGCGGTCATTGTATCGCGCGAATAAGGCCCGCTGCATAAGGTAATCGCAAACCACAGGAGGTCTGCGATTTGAAAGTCTGCATTTTGGGTGCCGGCGCCTTGGGCTGCGCCATTGGTGCGGCGCTGAGCGAGGCCGGGCATGAAACCTGGCTGCTCAACCGTGGTCGCGAGCATGTCGAAGCGATGAACCTGCGAGGGTTGCAGGTGCAGGATGAGCGCGGTGAGCGCCAAGTGCGCGTCAACGCCACCACTGACGCCAACGACGTGGGTGTGGCCGACTTGGTCATGGTGCTGGTGAAGTCATTCCACACCGCCGAAGCGATGGCCGGGGCCACCGCGCTGCTGGGGCCGCAGACGCTGGTGCTGTCGCTGCAGAACGGCTTGGGGCACGAGGACATTCTGGCCGAGGTGGCCGGACGGGAACGGGTGCTGGCGGGTAAGACCTATGTGGGCGGCGTGCTGCTTGCCCCCGGTTCGATTCGCGCTGGTGTGGCGGGCAAACACACTTACATCGGTGAACTCGACGGGCAGCTTTCAGCGCGTGTACAGGCCATCGCCGAGGCCTTCAACGCTGCCGGGCTGGCCACCACGGTCAGTGACAACATCCTCGGTACCATGTGGGACAAGCTGCTGGTCAATGTCGCCACGGGCGCACTCAGCGGTATCACCATGCTCAGCTACGGCCAGTTGTACAGCGAGCCGCTGCTGGCCAGCACTGCCAAAGCGGCGGTGGCCGAGGCGATTGCAGTGGCCGAGCGTGCCGGTATAAGCCTGAGCCTGACCAGCCCCGACGCAGCGTGGGCCTTGGCCGCCGAGGGCCTGCCATCAAGCTTCCGCACCTCGATGCTGCAAAGCCTGGAAAAAGGCTCGTTCACCGAAATCGACTTCATCAACGGCTCTGTCGTGCGCTGGGGCCAGCGCCACGGCGTCGCCACACCGGTCAACGCCACGTTGGTGGCCTGTATCAAGGGCATCGAACGCGCGATGGCCGATCATCAGAAAAGGGACAACCCATGAGCCAGCCAAAAGCCTACCTTGAACACGTGGCGTTCTGGGTGCAGGACATCCAGTGGCATATCCGTTTTTTCAGCGAAGTGTGTGGCATGACCATGCGTGAGGTGCAGGGCAGCGTCGAGCAACCGGCGCAGTACTGGACGCTGGGTGGCCTGCAGTTCATTCACCAGCCCGACTTTGCCGGCCCTGAGGGGCGCATGGCACACCTGGGCATCATGTGCGAAGACCTGGAGAGCGTACTGGCAGCCGCCCAACGCTATGGCGTCAGCGAAATGCCCCAGGGCCGTAACTGGCTGCGCTTGCCGGATGGTCTGGCGGTGGAGTTCATTCAGGCGTTGCCGGCGAAGTGTGTTGCCCAGGCACTGGCCATCGACCCGCGTGCGCAGGTGCAGGCATGAGCGTGGTGGAACGATACTGGGATGATGCCCGCGAAGGCGATGAGTGCATCAGCCCCACCTATACCGTAACCCGTGAGCGCATCCTGGCCTACGCCGATCTCACGGGTGATCACACCCCGGTGCACGTCGACGAGGCCTACGCCAACGCCAGCCACTTCGGCTGCCTGGTTGCGCACGGCCTGTTCGGGCTGTCGATCGCCGATGGCCTGAAGACCCAGTGCGAGTACCGCTTCTTGCCGGGCATGTCGCTGGGCTGGACCTGGGACTTCGTGTTGCCGATCAAGGTCAACGATGTGTTGCACGTACGCATGCGGGTGGGGGCGATGCGACCGAGCAACAGCCGGCCAGGCTGGGGCATCGTGGTGCTGCCGTCAGAGCTGGTCAACCAGCATGGCCAGGTCGTGCAGCGCGGCGAGCACCGGCTGATGGTGCCACGGAGGGGGCAGGCATGAGCCAGGCATTGCCATTGGCGGGTATCCGCGTCATCGATTACAGCCACTTCCTTGCCGGGCCCTATGTGGGGCGCTGCCTGGCGGCGCTGGGCGCTGAAGTGATCAAGGTCGAGCGGCCGGGCAGCGGCGATGCTGGCCGCCAGCACGCATTTACCCTGGACGATCAGCAGAGCGGCTATTTCCTGCAAATGAACATGGGCAAGCAGGGCGTCAGCGTGAACATGAAGGACCCACGCGGAAAAGCCTTCATGCAGCGCCTGGCCGACTCGGCCGACGTATTCATTGAAAACTACCGCCCCGGCGCGCTGGACAAGCTGGGGCTGGGCTATGCCGAGCTGTCGGTGCGTAACCCGCGCCTGGTGTACTGCTCGATCTCCGCCTATGGCCACACCGGGCCGGATGCCCACCGCGCCGGTTTCGGGCTGATCGCCGAGGCCAAGAGCGGGATCATGCAGATGGTCGGCGTGCCGGGTGAGGCGCCGCCATTGCTGCGCATTTCGCTGGGCGACATGTACACCGGTATTCACGCCGTAGCAGCGATCAACGCGGCACTGTTGGGGCGGGTGAGCAGTGGGCGCGGCCAGCACATTGACATGGCGCTGTACGACACCTTGGTGTCGATGCACGAGTACGCCGTGCAGTGCTACTCGCTGTCCGATGGCACCGTGCTGCCCGAGCAGACCGGCCACGACATGCCCACGTCTACCTTGTACGGCGTGTTCCGCGCCGCTGATGGCGATTTGGTGATTGCAGCCCAGGTCGATGATGCCTGGCGGCGCTTCGCCGCCATGCTCGAAGCCAACGGCGGCCCGGCAGGTTTTGGCAGCGATAACCGCTACCACGACCTGAATGGCCGCAATGCCCACCGCGAGGCGATTCTGGCGGTGGTGCGTGACTGGGCGGGTGCGCGCTCGGTGGCGGAGATCCTTGCCTTGCTCGACACCGTCGACATTCCCAGTGCCAAGGTACAGCGTATCGATGAGGTGTTGGCCGACCCGCAAATCCAGGCGCGCAACATGGTCATCGAACAGCTGCACCCTCGCTACGGCACCCTGCGCCTGCCCAATCTGCCGTTCCGGTTTTCCGGCTGTGACACCACGATCCATCAGGTAGCCCCGGACCTCGGCCAGCACAACGCCGAAGTGGCCGCAGCGCTTGGCTTCAGCCCTGAAGAAATCACCGCCATGCAGGCAGACGGTGTGCTGTTTACCCACGGAGATACACGATGAGCGACCGCTACGCAGTGATCGGCCGACCGATCAACCACACCAAGTCACCGCTGATTCATGGCCTGTTCGCTCAGGCCAGCGGCCAGCACCTGGAATACGGGGCTATTGAAGGCTCGCTGGACGGTTTTGAGGCCCAGGTGTTGCAGTTTCGCACTGACGGTGGGCTGGGCATGAACATCACCGCGCCGTTCAAACTGCGTGCCTTCGAGCTGGCCGACCGGCGCAGCGAGCGCGCGCAGTTGGCCCGGGCCGCCAATGCGCTGAAGTTCGAGGATGGCCATATCACAGCTGAAAACTTCGACGGCATCGGCTTGCTGCGCGATATCGAAGCCAACCTCGGTGAGCCGCTGCGCAACCGCCGCGTGCTGATGCTTGGCGCCGGTGGTGCAGTGCGCGGCGCGCTGTTGCCGTTCTTGCACGCGGAGCCCAGCGAGCTGGTGATTGCAAACCGCGACATGACCAAGGCCTTGGCACTGCGTAACGAACTGGACCACCCAAGGCTGCGTATCAGCCGTTACGAAGCGCTGGAAGGGCAAACCTTCGACATTGTGGTCAACGCCACTTCCGCCAGCCTTGTCGGTGAACTGCCGCCGCTGCCTGGCGGGGTGTTGGGCGAAGCGCGACTGGCGTATGAACTGGCCTACGGCAAAGGCCTCACGCCGTTTCTGCGCCTGGCGCGCGAGGCCGGTGTGGCACGCCTGGCGGATGGCGTGGGCATGCTGGTCGAGCAGGCCGCAGAGGCGTTTGCCTGGTGGCGAGGCGTACGGCCTGAAACCCGTGCCGTGATCGACCGCCTGACGATTGCGCTGGAGTAAGCCATGGTCGCCAATGTCCTGATGCTACACGGTATCAACCACAACATGTTTGGCAAGCGCGACCCGCGCCAGTATGGCACGGCAACCCTGGCCGACATCGACCAGGCCTTGGAGGCGCTGGGCGCGGAGCTGGGGGCAAGGGTCGAAAGCTTCCAGAGCAACTTCGAAGGTGCCCTGTGCGAGCGTATCCACCGGGCCTTTGACGACCGGGTGGATGCAGTGCTGATCAATGCCGGGGCGTGGACGCATTACAGCTACGGTATTCGTGATGCACTGGCCATTCTTGAGGTGCCGGTGGTTGAAGTGCATATGTCGAACATCCATGCTAGGGAGCCGTTTCGGCACCATTCGGTGTTTGCCGAGGTGGTGCGTGGGCAGATCTGCGGGTTTGGTGTCGAGACTTACCTGCTGGCGTTACGTGCAGCCATGCGCATGCGCTAAGCCTTGGCACCTACTTGTGCGGGAGCGGGCATGCCCGTTCCCATAGGGGTGCCCAAGGCCCCATGATTCATTGCCAACCAGAAGGACCTGTATCTTGGCCAATCCGGCAGCTCCCTATACCTCCCGCCAAGCCACCTGCATCGCCTTGCTGGTCGCCATCACCTTCTTCATGGAAAACCTCGACGCCACCGTCATTGCCACGGCGCTGCCGCAGATGGCCAGTGATTTCGGCGAAAATGCGGTCAGCCTGAACATCGGCATCAGTGCCTACCTGCTGGCGGTGGCGGTGTTCATTCCGCTGAGCGGCTGGGTGGCCGACCGCTTCGGCCCGCGACAGGTGTTCGCCGGGGCCATCGGCCTGTTTACCGTGGCGTCGTTGCTGTGTGGCATGGCCCCCAACCTGGAAACCTTCATCGCCGCGCGGATATTACAGGGTATTGGCGGTGCCTTGATGGTGCCGGTAGGCCGGTTGGTGGTGCTGCGTACCACCGAAAAGAAAGACCTGGTGAAAATGCTTGCGGTGATCACCTGGCCCGGGTTGGTGGCGCCAGTACTGGGGCCACCGCTCGGTGGCCTGATCGTCACCCATTGGTCGTGGCCCTGGATCTTCTACCTGAACATCCCCCTCGGGTTGCTGGCTATCGTGGCGGCCTGGTTACTGGTTCCGAATGCCCGTTCAGATGAAACACGCCGTTTTGACATGCTGGGCTTCGTGTTTCTGGCGTCGGCTTGTGCGGCGTGGCTGGTCGGCCTGGAAATGCTTGGTTCACTGGCGGGGGGCAGCCTGGGGGCCGGGCTGGCGCTGGTGTTGCTGGGTGGGGGGCTGACCGGGTTGGCGGTCCGTCACTGCAAGCGCCATCCTGCACCGTTGTTGCCACTGGAAACCCTGGCTATCCCCACGTTCAGGGTCAGCATCGTGGGCGGTACCTTGTTCCGCCTGTCGATCAGCGCCTTGCCGTTTTTGATCCCTCTGCTGTTGCAAATCGGTTTTGGCCTGTCGCCCGTGGATGCCGGGCTGCTGGTGCTGGCGATCTTCGCGGGCAACCTGGCGATGAAGCCGTTCACCACCCGCTTGCTGCGCCGTTATGGCTTTCGCCGGGTGTTGCTGGTCAATGGCGTGATTGGCGTTGGATGCATTCTGGCGTGCCTGGGCTTGCAGCCAGGCATGCCGTGGTACTGGATGGCGGTGGTGCTGTTCGTGGGTGGGCTTTCGCGGTCGATGCAATTCACCACCTACAACGCTGTCGGCTTTGCCGAAGTGCCCAAGCAGCAGATGGGCGAGGCTTCGACGTTGTTCAGCATGTGCTTCCAGCTGGCGATGGCCTTGGGTGTGGCGGTGGTGGCGCTGCTGCTACGCGTAGCGATGATGGTGCGGGGCGGCGAGAATGAGATGTCAGTCAGCGACTTTCACTGGGCGTTGATCGGCGTTGCATTGATCGCCTGCGTCGCGTTGGTGGATGCCATCCGCTTGCCGAGCAATGCCGGGGAGCACGTGCTGCGCACCTGATCGTTGAAGGGTACGGCTACAAGGCATCACGCAGCTGGATGACACCCTCGAGCGCCAGCGCCTGGGCCGAGTAGCACAGGCCGATGCGTCGGCGCAGGTCCAGTTGTGGCATAGGCTCGCTGTGTACGCCACGGTGCTCGGCCGCCAGCGACTCCGGCACGATCGCGGTACCCAGACCTGCGGCGACCAGCTCCAGGGCCAGGGCAAAGCTATCGGCTTCTGCCACAGGCGTGCCGCTGTAAAACGGTTGCAGGCGCTGATGGCTGGGCTGTGCAGGGCAGGTGATCCACTGGGCCTTGGCGGGGGCCTGCGGTGCGGTCGCCAGGACGAACCGGTCGCTGTGCAGTGGCAGAAACAGTTCATCCTCACAACGCAGTTCCTCGCTGGCGAGCCGCACTGCGCCCATGCAGCCGGTCACCAGTTGCAGGCGCACCGGAGGCTGGAGGGCTGCCGCTGCCAGCACCACCTTGCCCAGCACCGCCGCGCTCACATCCTGCTCGACACCGATCTGCAACGGCGCGCGTTCACGATCCCCTTTGAAGCGTCCAAGCAGGCGGTTGGCATCGGCGACCATGCGCTGCGCCTCGGGGTACAGCGCCCGGGCATCCTCGGTTACCGCCACGCCACGGGCCTGGCGAACGAACAGCGTGGTGCCCAGCGCTTCTTCCAGTGCCTTGATGCTGCCGGAAAGCGCCGGTTGGCTAAGGTGAATCGAGCGCGCGGCGGCGGTGATGTTGCGCTCTTCGAACACGGCGATGAAGGCACGAAGCTGGCGATAATCCATAGGGTACCCATAAGTGATGCCGATGGCTGCGAAAGGAATTTCCCATTTTTCGCAAGAAAAACTGGCTTCTATACTCGCTCTACTTCTTACCCATAGGCAAATCGGATAACAGGATGGTGACCATGACCAACACCCATAAACCCTTGGTAGTCATTACCGGTGCCAGCTCCGGCATCGGCCTGGCCACCGCCAGGCTACTGTCCAGCCGTGGCCACGCCTTGTTGCTGCTTTCGCGTCGCCTGGCGCCGATGCAGCAACTGCAGCTGCCAAACACGCTGGCACTGTCGGTTGATATCACCGACCGCACTGCAGTGCTGGCCGCCGTCGCCGAAGCCGAAGCGCGCTTTGGCCCGGTAGACGCGATCATCAACAATGCGGGGGTGATGCTGTTGGGCAACATCACCACCCAGGACCCGGAGCAGTGGGACCGCATGCTCGACGTCAACGTGCGTGGGCTGCTCAACGGCATCCATGCCGTGGCCAGCGGTATGGTCGAACGCAAGCACGGCACCATCATCAACGTCAGCTCCGTGGCCGGGCGCAAGGCATTCCCCAACCATGTCGCCTACGTCGGTACCAAGTTCGCCGTCACTGGCCTTTCGGAAAACCTGCGTGAAGAACTGGCGCCCAGCAACGTGCGGGTGATCACCATCGAGCCAGGCGCGGTCGATACCGAGCTGCTCAGCCACACGACCGATGATGCCATCAAGGCCGGCTACAACGACTGGAAGCAGGAAATGGGCGGGGTGCTCACGGCCGAGACCATTGCCGAGACCATCGGCTTTGCCTACGGCCAGCCGCAATCGGTGTGCATTCGGGAAATCGTGGTGTGCGCTACCCGCCAGCAGGCGTGACGGGTAGCGCGTGGTGCATCACGCACCGTTGACCAGTTGGTGCGCCAGCTGGTTGTGGCGCTCCAGCACGCGGGGCAGGTCGACGGTGGTCAACTGGCCGTCCTTGACCACCACACGGCCGTTGATCACGCTGGTGTGCACCTGGGTCGGGGTGCAGAACACCAGTGCCGCCAGCGGGTCGTGATGGCCGCCGGCATAGGCCACGTGGCCCAGGTCGAAGGCGACGAAGTCGGCGACCATGCCGGGCGCCAGGGCGCCGATGTCATTGCGGTTGAGCACCTTGGCACCGCCCAGGGTGGCGATTTCCAGTGCTTCGCGTGCGGTCATCGCGTCGGGGCCGAAGCCTACCCGTTGCAGCAGCAGGGCTTGGCGTACTTCACCGATCATGCTGGCGCCATCGTTGGACGCCGAACCATCGACCCCCAGGCCCACCGGCACGCCGTGGTCGCGCATCTTGCGCACCGGGGCGATGCCCGAGGCCAGGCGCATGTTCGAGCAAGGGCAGTGGGCGACCCCGGTACCGGTGCGGGCGAACAGCTCGATGCCGTGCTGGTCGAGCTGCACACAGTGTGCGTGCCAGACATCGTGACCGACCCAGCCGAGGTCTTCGGCGTATTCGGCGGGGGTCATGCCGAATTTCTCGCGGCTGTAGGCGATATCGTTGACGTTTTCGGCCAGGTGGGTGTGTAGCGACACCCCGTATTGGCGCGCCAGCACGGCGGCTTCGCGCATCAGGTCGCGGCTGACCGAGAAGGGCGAGCAGGGCGCCACCACGATACGGCGCATCGCGCCATGGCTGGCATCGTGGTAGTCCTCGATCAGGCGCTGGGACTCCTTGAGGATGTCGGCCTCCTTTTCCACCACCGCGTCAGGCGGCAGGCCGCCCTGGCTCTGGCCCACGCTCATGCTGCCGCGCGCGGCGTGGAAGCGCATGCCGATTTCGGCGGCGGCATGGATGCTGTCGTCGAGCTTGCAGCCGTTGGGGTAGATGTACAGGTGGTCGCTGGAGGTGGTGCAGCCGGACAGGATCAGTTCGGCCATCGCGGTCTGGGTCGACACCGCGATCATTTCGGGCGTCAGGCGTGCCCAGATCGGGTACAGGTTGGTCAGCCAGTTGAACAGCTCACCGTCCTGGGCAGCAGGCACCACGCGGGTGAGGCTCTGGTACATGTGGTGGTGGGTGTTGACCAGGCCCGGGATGACTACTTTGCCGGCCATGTCCAGGATGACATCGGCCTGTTGTGGCAGGGTATCGCTGGGGCCGACCTGCTTGATCAGGTTGTCTTCGATGAACAGGCCGCCGTGTTTGATTTCGCGGCGTTCGCCGTCCATGGTGACCAGGAGTGCAGCGTTTTTGACGAGTAGCGTTTTTGCAGCATTGGTAGATGACATGGCTAAAGCCTGTCGCAATACGCATCGGCGATTGCCGATGTCATAGGCGCAGGGCATTGTAAGCAAGGTTTTTGCGGATTGTATACAGGGCTGGTAGTCCTGTGCCGGCCTCTTCGCGGGCTCGCCCGCTCCCACAGGTACGGCACAGCTCTGGAGTTCTGTGCAGTACCTGTGGGAGCGGGCGAGCCCGCGAAGAGGCCGGTGCAGGTTACCTCAACAGCAGATCACGCCGCGCCACGGCTGGCGACCCCATCCACCAACCGCGCAATCCCCAGCGGGTTGGCGCTTTTCAGCGCATCCGGCAGCAGTGCCTCCGGGTAGTTCTGGAAGCACACCGGGCGCAGGAAACGGTCGATGGCCAAGGTGCCGACCGAGGTGCCTCGGGCATCAGACGTGGCCGGGTAAGGCCCGCCATGCACCATGGCGTCGCTTACTTCAACGCCAGTCGGGTAGCCGTTCAACAGCAGGCGCCCGGCCTTGCGTTCCAGCAGTGGTACCAGCCCGGCAAAGGCGTGCAGGTCGTCAGGCTCGGCAATCAGGGTGGCCGTCAGCTGGCCTTGCAGGTGGCGCAACGCCTCGGCCAGTTGCTGGGCATCGGCCACCTCCACTACGACGGTGGTCGGGCCGAACACTTCTTCCTGTAGCAGTGGGTCGCCGTTCAGCAGCAGGCTTACGTCGGCCTTGAACAGCTGTGGCCGGGCCTGGTTACCGGTTTGCGGCTGCCCGGCCAGATGCTGGATGCCTGGGTGGGCCAGCAGGTGCTGCACACCGTTCTGGTAGCTGCGCAGGGTTCCGGCATTGAGCATGGTCTGTGGACCCTGGTCGGCCATGTGCGCCACCAGCGTGTGCACGAAGTGCTCGAACTGCGGCGACCGAATACCAATGACCAGGCCCGGGTTGGTACAGAACTGCCCACAACCCAGCACCACCGAGGCGGCCAGCTCTGCAGCCACTTGCTCGCCACGGGCCAGCAGCGCCTGCGGCAGCACGATGACCGGGTTGATGCTGCTCATTTCGGCGAACACCGGGATTGGCTGCGGGCGCGCGGCAGCCATGTCGCACAGGGCGCGGCCACCCCGCAGCGAGCCGGTGAACCCCACTGCCTGAATGGCCGGGTGCTTGACCAGCGCTTCGCCCACGCCGGCACCGTAGATCATGTTGAACACCCCTGCCGGCATGCCGCTGCTGGCCACGGCGCGGTCGATGGCTGCGGCGACATGAGCGGCAGTGAGCATGTGCCCGCTGTGCGCCTTGAACACCACGGGGCAGCCCGCTGCCAGCGCCGAGGCGGTGTCACCCCCTGCCGTGGAGAAGGCCAGTGGGAAGTTGCTGGCGCCGAACACGGCCACCGGGCCCACGCCGATGCGGTACTGGCGCAGGTCCGGGCGTGGCAGCGGGGTACGCTGGGGCAGGGCACGGTCGATGCGTGCAGCGTAGAAGTCGCCACGGCGTACCACCTCGGCAAACAGGCGCAACTGGTTGCTGGTGCGGGTGCGTTCGCCACGGATGCGGGCTTCGGGCAGTGCGGTTTCGCGGGTGACATGCTGGATGAAGTCGTCGCCCAGGGCGTCCAGTTCGTTGGCGATGGCGTCGAGGAAGGCGGCGCGCTGTGCCGGGCGGGTACTGCGGTAGGCCGGGTAGGCAACCTCGGCAGCCTGCACGGCAGCCTCGACTTCGTCGCCGGTTGCCTGGTGGAAGGCGTACGGCAGCGGCTCGCCGCTGTGGGCGTCGACGCTGTTCAGCAGCACGTCCCCGTTGCCGCTGAGTTGGCCGGCGATGTGGTTCAGGCGATGTTCGATGGACATTTCGGTTCCCGTTGGCAATGGCAGTCGTTGCGCTGGGACTGTAGGCGGCGAACGGGAGGCTGAATAATGATTAATGCGGATCGGGTGATAACGAGCGGTTATCACCCGGTGCTCAGCGTCACTCGGCCATCTGCAACTCCGGCAGCTTCACCCGGAACGCCTTGGTCAGCCCCATCAGCACCACCAACCCCATGCCCATCCAGCACAGGCCGATGGTGAACGACAGGCTGGTCAGGCTGCTCCACAGCCACAGGGTGCTAAGGAAGCCCAAGCCGGGAATGGCGCCATACAGCAGGTAGTTGCGGCCACCGCGTAGCTTCTGATCGACCAGGTAGTGCTTGACCACCGCCAGGTTTACCGCCGAAAAGGCGAACAGGGCGCCAAAGCTGATCATGTTGGCCACGGTGTCGAGGGTGATGACCAGGGCGATGAGGGACAGCAGGCTGACCACCAGGATGGCAGTCGCCGGTACGCGCTTTTTCGTCACCAGCTGGCCGAACGCGCGCGGCAATGCGCCGTCGCGGCCCATGGCGAACAGCACGCGTGACACGCTGGCCTGGGACACCATGGCCGAGGCGAAGCAGCCGGCCACGTAGGTGGCGGTAAACGCGGTAACCAGCAATTCGCCGCCCACCCGGCGCATTACATCCACCGAGGCCGAGTCCGGGTCGGCAAAGCTGCCCCAGTCGGGGAACACCATTTGTGCGCAGTACGACACCACCAGGAACAGCAAGCCGCCGATCAGCGACACGGCCAGGATCGCCACGGGAATGCGGTAGGTCGGGTTGCTGGTTTCCTCAGCCATGGTCGACACCGCGTCAAAACCGAGAAACGACAGACACAGCACGGCGGCGCCCGTCATGATCAGCGGCACGTTGAAGCCTTCGTGATGGAAGGGGGCCAGCAGCGACACCGGCTCCGCCTGTCCGTTGAGCTTGAGCACGGACAGGGCGACGAAGACGATGATGAACACCAGCTGCGCCACCACCAGGATCCAGTTGACGCGGGTGATCGACTCGATGCCGATCAGGTTGAGGAAGGTGACCAGGGCAATGGAGCCTGCCACCCACACCCAGGCGTGGATCGCCGGAAAGTATTCCGACATGTAGATGCCGATCAGCAGGTAGCTGAGCAGCGGCAGGAAGATGTAGTCGAGCAGCAGCGTCCAGCCGGTGATGAAACCGATGTGGCTGCCGAAGGCTTTGCGCGTGTAGGTGTAGACCGAGCCGGAGTAGGGGTGGGCCTGGACCATGCGGCCGTAGCTGTAGGCGGTGAGCAGCATGGCGGCGAGGGTGAGCAGGTAGGCGGTGGGCAGGTGCCCTTTGGTCATCTGGGTGACCAGCCCGTAGGTGGTGAAGACGGCCAGGGGCACCATGTAGGCCAGGCCGAACAGCACCAGGGCGGTCATGCCCATGGATTTGCGGAAGCGGCCGGTGCTGGCGCCGGGGTGTGACGGTGCATGCGAAGCAGGCGAATGGGCTGTACTTGTTGTTGTATGCATTGCTAACTCCTGGAAAGGGATGCAGGGCACCGCAGTACGCGAGCAGGCTCGCTACCGGTGGGTGGTGTGCAAGGAGGTCGAGCGCAAGGCTCGCAGCGCTGGGGCGGTTTGATGCTCCCACACCCTGTGGGTGCCCGGAATCACCCTTTGGGGTGAGGGGGGCGACCCTTGGCCGACTCACCCCAACGGGTGATTTCGGTACCTGAGGCGGCGTGGGAGTATCTGGTCAACAACGCACCGCACTGGCGGCGGTGCCACTGAATAGAAACGGCAGGCCCACAGTGACTAATCAATTGCTTTCAGAACAGTGGTTCGAGCACCTGGCCAAGGTCACCGAGGCCATCGGCCGCCCGGGCTTCGCCGCCAACCTGTTTGCTGCGCTTGGCGTGATCCGGCCGATCCAGGCGACCACGGTGTACCTCTACCCGCACGACGGCATGCCTTGCGCGCTGTTCGAGCAGGACGACAAGGCGCCCTGGCAGCCCGAGGGCAATGTCAGCCGCTACCTGTCGGGCTTCTACCTGCTCGACCCGTTTTACGGTGCTTGCGTGGAGCAGGTCGCGTCCGGTTGCTATGGCCTGTTCGAGGTGGCCCCCGACCACTTCGAGGTCAGCGAGTACTACCAGTCGTTCTACCGCCACTCGCACCTGGAAGATGAGCTCAACTACATCCTGCAGGTGGCGCCCGGGCAAAGCCTGGCGGTGTCGCTGGCGTTTACCGACAAGCTCGATACACAGACCCGCGAGCTGTTCGGGCGCGTCACGCCCTGGGTGCTGGCGGTACTCGGCAAGCACTTCGCCGGGCTGGACAGCCGCGCCGGGCGTTTCGAAAACATCCTCGAACAACGCATCCACGCTGCGCTGAACAACTTCGGCAGCTCGTTGCTGACCGAGCGTGAATGCCGTATCGCCCAGCTGATCCTGCGTGGCCACTCGACCAAGTCTCTGGCCGAGCGCCTGGGTGTTTCGGAAGACACCATCAAATCGCACCGCAAGAACGTCTACGCCAAGCTCGACATCGGTACCCAGTCCGAGCTGTTTTCCCTGTTCATCGACGCGCTGGCCAATGCCCAGGGCGTGCTGGGCAAGGACCCGCTTGAAAGCTACATGGGCAAGCTGCGCTGAGCGACGGCTGCCCTGCAACCCCACCGCAAAGGAAAACCAACAATGAACGCGCCTTTCGCCC
This sequence comes from Pseudomonas sp. LLC-1, assembly GCF_002992185.1. Classification (NCBI taxonomy): domain Bacteria; kingdom Pseudomonadati; phylum Pseudomonadota; class Gammaproteobacteria; order Pseudomonadales; family Pseudomonadaceae; genus Pseudomonas; species Pseudomonas sp. LLC-1. Next base: position 44,640 of record NZ_LUVY01000023.1, read on the forward strand.
CGCAACGCCAGACCCGTGACTACCAGGCAGCCGACGCCGCACACCATATCCATGCCTTCCTCGACCAGAAGGCGCTGAACGCCGAAGGGCCGCGGGTGATCGTGGGTGGCGAACGCCTGCACCTGTGGGACAGCGAGGGCAAGCGCTACCTGGATGGCATGTCTGGCCTGTGGTGCACCCAGCTTGGTTATGGCCGCCGCGACCTGACGGCCGCCGCTGCCACGCAGATGGACCAGCTGGCCTACTACAACATGTTCTTCCACACCACCCACCCGGCGGTGATCGAGCTGTCCGAGTTGCTGTTCAGCCTGCTGCCGGGGCACTACAGCCACGCGATCTACACCAACTCCGGTTCCGAGGCCAACGAGGTGCTGATCCGCACCGTGCGCCGCTACTGGCAGGTGGTGGGTCAGCCAAGCAAGAAAATCATGATCGGCCGCTGGAACGGCTACCACGGTTCGACCCTGGCGGCCACGGCACTGGGCGGCATGAAGTTCATGCACGAAATGGGCGGGTTGATTCCGGATGTTGCGCACATCGATGAGCCGTACTGGTACGCAGAGGGTGGCGAGCTGACCCCGGCCGAGTTTGGCCGCCGTTGCGCCTTGCAGCTGGAGGAAAAAATCCTCGAGCTTGGCGCCGAGAACGTTGCCGGCTTTATTGCCGAGCCGTTCCAGGGCGCGGGCGGCATGATCTTCCCGCCGGAAAGCTACTGGCCGGAAATTCAGCGCATTTGCCGCCAGTACGACGTGCTGCTGTGCGCCGATGAGGTGATTGGGGGCTTTGGCCGCACTGGCGAGTGGTTTGCCCACGAATACTTCGGCTTCGAGCCCGACACCCTGTCGATCGCCAAGGGCCTGACCAGTGGCTACGTGCCCATGGGCGGCCTGGTGCTGAGCAAGCGCATTGCCGAGGCGTTGGTAGAGCGCGGCGGGGTGTTTGCCCATGGCCTGACCTATTCCGGCCACCCGGTGGCGGCGGCGGTGGCCATTGCCAACCTGAAGGCGCTGCGCGACGAAGGCATCGTGCGCCAGGTGAAGGACGACACCGGGCCCTACCTGCAACGCATCCTGCGCGAGGTGTTCGCCGACCACCCGTTGATCGGCCAGGTGCAGGGTGCCGGACTGGTGGCGGCGTTGCAGTTTGCCGAGCACAAGCCAACGCGCAAGCGTTTTGCCAACGAGAACGACCTGGCCTGGCAGTGCCGTACGTTCGGTTTCGAGGAAGGGGTGATCATTCGCTCGACCCTGGGCCGGATGATCATGGCCCCTGCCTTGATCGCCAACCACAGCGAGCTGGATGAGCTGGTGGAGAAGACGCGGATTGCCGTGGACCGCACGGCACGGTTGGTCGGCAAACTCTAACCCGCTCGCAAGCCCGACACATTTCTCTGTGGGAGCGGGCGAGCCCGCGAATCAGGCGCCGCGGTGCATGGCACCGGCTTCGCCGGTGTTCGCGGGCTCGCCCGCTCCCACAGGAAACGTGCAGCCTTTCACCAAAACACCGCTCCAAAGGTTTAAGGAGTACAAATGTACACCCTCGAATTCTGGCAACAACGCGCCTCGGACCTGTACCTCCCGTCGCAGGCACTTATCAGCGGCAAAGCCGTCAACGCACAGGATGGCGCCACCTTCGCCGCCATCAACCCCGCCACCAACGCCGTACTGGCCCAGGTCACTGCCTGCGGCCAGGCTGAAGTCGACCTTGCAGTGGCCAGCGCCCGCTGGGCCTTCGAGCAAGGTCCGTGGCCACGCATGGCCCCCGGCGAGCGCAAGAAGGTACTGCTGCGCCTGGCCGAGCTGATCATGGCCCATCGCGAAGAACTGGCCTTGCTGGACTCGCTGAACATGGGCAAGCCCGTCATGGATGCCTACAACATCGATGTGCCGGGCTCGGCCCATGTGTTCGCCTGGTACGGCGAGGCGCTGGACAAACTCTACGACCAGGTGGCACCCACTGCGCCCAACGCGCTTGCCACCATCACCCGGGAAGCGCTCGGTGTGGTCGCCGCCGTGGTGCCCTGGAACTTCCCGCTCGACATGGCCGCCTGGAAGCTGGCCCCGGCGCTCGCGGCTGGCAACAGCGTGGTACTCAAGCCCGCCGAGCAATCCCCGTTCTCAGCCCTGCGTCTGGCCCAGCTGGCCCTGGAAGCGGGCTTGCCGGAAGGTGTGTTGAACGTGGTACCGGGCCTGGGTGAGCAGGCCGGACAGGCGCTGGGCCTGCACCCGGACGTAGACTGCCTGGTGTTCACCGGCTCTACCCAGGTGGGCAAGTACTTCATGCAGTACTCGGCGCAATCCAACCTCAAGCAAGTGTGGCTGGAATGTGGTGGCAAAAGCCCCAACCTGGTGTTCGATAACTGCCAGGACCTGGACCTGGCGGCGGAAAAGGCCGCCTTCGGCATTTTCTTCAACCAGGGCGAGGTATGCTCGGCCAACTCGCGGCTGTATGTGCAGCGCTCGATTCATGACGAATTCGTCGAGCGCCTGCAGGCCAAGGCACGCCAGTGGATGCCGGGTAACCCGCTGGACCCGGCAAGCCGCGCCGGTGCCATTGTCGATGCCGAGCAGACCGGCCGCATCGAGGCCGCCATTACCCGCGCCGGGCAAGAGGGCGCCAGGTTGGTGTGTGGCGGTCGGCGCTTGACTGTCGAAGGCTCGGACAACTACATCGAGCCGACCATTTTTGCCGGTGTCGAGGGGCGCATGCGCCTGGCGCGGGAGGAAGTGTTCGGGCCGGTGCTGGCGGTCAGCGCCTTCGATACGGAAGAAGAGGCGGTGCGCCTGGCCAACGACAGCATGTATGGCCTGGCTGCCTCGGTGTGGAGCGATGACTTCAATCAGGTGCACCGGGTGGCGCGGGCGTTGAAGGCCGGCACTGTGTCGGTGAACACGGTAGATGCGCTGGATGTGACGGTGCCGTTCGGCGGGGGCAAGCAGTCGGGGTTTGGCCGCGACTTGTCGCTGCATTCGTTCAACAAGTATTCGCAGCTCAAGACCACCTGGTACCAGCTGCGCACCTGATGCGTTGTTCATGAACTGCGTCGCCTGCTTCGCGGGTTCAACCGCGAAGAGGCCAGCGCAGGGCAGCGATCAGGCCTTGCTGTCGAGCAAGCGCTGATACCGCGACAGGCTCTCTTCCAGGTGTTTGCGCAGCGCCGTGCGCGCACTGGCCACGTCGCCCATGCTGATTGCCGACAGGATTGCCCCGTGTTCACGGGCGATTTTCTTGATATGCGCCTGGCGGTTCTTGCCGGTGACTTGCCCGTGCTTGAGGTTCAGGTCGAGGATGATGTCCGGCCCCAGCGCCTCCAGCAGTTGGGTGAAGTGCGGGTTGCTGGTGGCGCGGGCAATCGCCAGGTGGAACTCGAAGTCGGCCTTGGCTTCTTCCTCTTGCGTGGCGCCGTCCAGCGAGTTGAAGCGGTCGAACGCCTCGGTGATCGCCGCCATGCTCGCAGGGCTGCGGCGCTCGGCGGCGCGGGCGACCGATTCGGTCTCGATGCCCAGGCGCAGTTCAAGGATCTGCGCTGCAGCGCGTACATCATCGACAACGCTGTCGATGGCGAAGCCGATGCGCTTTACATCCTGCTCGACCACGAATACGCCCACACCCTGACGAGCGATCAGGCGTCCGCCAAGGCGCAGCGAGGCCACCGCCTCGCGGATGACCGGGCGGCTGACGTTGAATTCTTTGCACAGCTCCTGTTCGGACGGCAGTTTGTCGCCCGGGCCGTAGGTGCCGTTGTCGATCCGGCTGGAAAGCTCCTGAATCACGGTTTCCGCCAGGTTGGCGCGGCGCGTGCCTAACGACGCATTCATAGAAGGGTTGCTCCTGAAACTGATTGGCTCATCACGGTTGATTCTCCGGCAGGTTGCGCGCAGCCCTGATGCCCCTTGCGGCGGGATCCGTAGCCAACCAGCGGTGATGTTGTCGGCATATGTTATCAAACATCTTACTAGTCAGGCTCATGCCCTGCTTTTTGATTGCGTGCATCGCTTGTCGCCGGAAAGATTATTTTACCTTCTCCCGTAGCATACACCCATTGACAGTTGCCTGCTGACTGTTATCTTACAAGTGCGATGGCGTTCCGGCCAATTCGCATGCGGTAAGCGATGTCGAGGTTCGTCCAATCACTACTGGGAGCTGAGCATGAATAACAACAAGGGAGGGCGTACAGCCCTCGCGACCGCGGTAACATTGCTGATGGCCATGGGGACGGCACACGCAGCAGACAGTGAAATCGTCAGGATCGGCTTCGCCGGCCCCCTGACCGGGCCTTCGGCGCACCAGGGACAGGACGTCGAGCATGGCATCCAGATTGCAGTCGAAGAGGCCAACCAGCAGCAGCTGAAAATCGGTGACAAGGTGGCCCGGTTCAAGCTGGTTTCCGAAGACGATGTCGCCGACCCGCGCACAGGCACTGCGGTGGCGCAGCGGCTGGTGGACTCGAAAGTGGCGGTGGTGATTGGTCACTACAACTCTGGCACCAGTATTCCCGCTTCGAAAATTTACGCCGCCGCCGGCATTCCGCAAATCTCGCCTTCGGCCACCAACCCCACCTTGACCCGCCAGGGTATCCCCTCGGTATTTCGCACCGTCAACGACGACGCCACCCTTGGCCGTTACGCCGGCAATTACTTGGTCAGCCAGCTCAAGGCCCAGCGCATTGCCATCTTCGATGACCGCACCGCGTATGGCCAAGGCCTGGCCGATGAGGTGACCAAGGCGGTCAAGGCGGCGGGTGGCAACGTGGTGGTGCGCGAGTACACCAATGACAAGTCGACCGACTTCAATGCCATCCTCACCACGGCCAAGGCGCAAAAGGCCGATGCAGTGTTCTTTGCCGCCCTCGATTACCAGGCCGCCCCGATGGCCAAGCAGATGAAGAACCTGGGCCTGAAGGCGCGCTTCATGAACATCGGCAACCTGCCCAACGATTCGTTCAGGCAGATGGCTGGCAGCGCCGCCGAAGGCACCTACGCCTGGAACTACGGCACGCCACTGCAGGACATGCCCAAGGGCGCGGCTTTCGAGCAGAAGCTCAAGGACAAGTTCGGCGTCGGCGTGGTGCAGTCGTCGCCCGCCGCCTATGACGCCACCTGGGCGGCAATCAACGCCATGGTCAAGGCCGGTTCCGACGACCCCAAAGTGTACTTGCCTGTGCTCAAGAACCAGAGCTACGAAGGCGTCACCGGCACCATCGCCTTCGACGACCAGGGCAACCTGAAGAACCCGGCGGCCACCGTGTTCCAGTTCGCTGACGGCGGCTGGAAAACCCTGTCGGTCGAGCGCGACTAAGCAGCACCTCATAACAAGCAGGCGCCGGCCTGCGACATAACAAGAAGACTTTTCCCACCTGCCAGGCCTGTTGGCGTGTGGCGCTGAGCCGCCGCGCGCCGACGACAACGCAGTTTCGAGGATTCAGCGCGTGGACGGTAATTTCGATATCTTGTTGCAGCAGGTCCTCAACGGCCTGGTGCTGGGCAGCATCTATGCCCTGGTAGCCCTGGGCTACACCATGGTCTATGGCATCATCGGCCTGATCAACTTCGCCCACGGCGAGGTGGTGATGGTTGGCGCCATGGTGACCATTTCGGTACTGACAATGCTCGCTGGCGCAGGCTTTGCCCCCGGGCTCATTACCTTGCTCCTGGCGATCATGGCCGCCGTGGTGGTGTGCATGCTGCTGGCCCAGGGCATGGAAAAGTACGCTTATCGGCCCTTGCGCAAAGCCCCGCGGTTAACCCCGCTGATTCTCGCCATTGGCATCTCCATCGCCCTGCAGAACCTGGCGATGATGATCTGGGGGCGCGGCTACAAGACCTTCCCTGAAGTGGTCGAGACGCAGCCGGTCGACGTATTCGGCGCCACCATCACCAACGTGCAGCTGTCGATCATGCTGATTGCCGTGGTGATCATGCTTGGCCTGTGGCTGCTGGTGGACAAAACCCGCCTGGGCAAGGCCATGCGAGCTACCGCGCAAAACCAGGAAGTGGCCGGGTTGATGGGCATCAACATCAACCGCGTGATCAGCGCCACCTTCCTGATCGGCGCCAGCCTGGGTGCCATCGCCGGGGTAATGCGTGCGATCAACTACGGCCAGGCCGATGCCTACATGGGCTTGCTGCTGGGCCTGAAGGCGTTCTCGGCGGCGGTGCTGGGCGGTATCGGCAACCTGTTCGGCGCCATGGCCGGCGGCCTGTTGCTGGGGCTGATCGAGTCGCTGGCAGCGGGCTACACCGGCCAGATCACCGGCGGTTTCCTGGGCGCCAACTACCAGGACATTTTCGCCTTCGCGGTGCTGATTCTGGTGTTGCTGTTCCGGCCAAACGGCCTGCTTGGCGAACGCCAGGCCGACCGGGCGTGAGGAGGCGGTCATGAAAAACCTCAAGACCCAGTACCTGCTGTTGATCCTCGGCTTCATCGCCTTGCCGTTCCTGATCGAGGCCATCCCCATGCTCGGCCCCACCTGGGTGCGCATCCTTGGCTTTGCCATGCTCTACGTGCTGCTGGCGTTGGGCCTGAACATCGTCATCGGTTACGCCGGGCTGCTCGACATGGGCTACATCGGCTTCTACGCCATTGGTGCCTACCTGTACGCGCTGCTGGCCTCGCCGCACTTGCAAATGGCCGGCCTGATCGAGGTAGTGCTGGACTGGCCGGTGTGGGTGATCATCCCGCTGGCAGCCGTGGCCGCAGCCATTTGCGGTGTGTTGATCGGGGCGCCGGTGCTCAAGTTGCGCGGCGATTACCTGGCCATCGTCACCCTGGGTTTCGGCGAGATCATCCGCATTTTCATGAACAACCTGGACCAGCCGGTGAACCTCACCAACGGCCCCCAGGGCATCAGCAACATTGCCCCGCTGCACGTCGATTTCGGGCCATGGGCCCATGCACCGGATGCAGGTGCGGCACCCGTGCTGTCGTTGCAGCAAAGCTGGAGCTTGTTCGGCCTGCAGGTTTCGCCGGTGATCAGCTACTACCTGTTCTTCCTGTTCATCGTCATCCTCTGCATCGTGCTGTCCAAGCGCCTGGAGGTGTCGCGCATCGGCCGTGCCTGGATGGCCCTGCGTGAAGACGAAGTGGCCGCCGAGGCCATGGGCCTGAACAAGCGCAACCTCAAGTTGCTGGCGTTCGCCATGGGCGCGACCTTTGGCGGGGTGTCTGGCGTGCTGTTCTCCAGCTATCAGGGCTTTGTCAGCCCCGAATCGTTCACCCTGATGGAGTCGATCATGGTGCTGGCCATGGTAGTGCTCGGCGGCATGGGCTCGATCCGTGGCGTGGTGCTGGGGGCGCTGATCCTGTCAGTGATGCCCGAGCTGTTCCGCGACCTGGTCAACTGGATCCAGCCATGGGTGATGGACAACGTTACCTTCATCAGCCGCGACATCCTGCGCAACGTGCTGGATGCCTCGACCCTGCGCATGCTGGTGTTCGGCCTGGCGCTGATCCTGGTCATGCGTTTCCGGCCCGAAGGGCTGTGGCCATCCGACCGCCGCCGTGCCGAGCTGCACGAGGGTGAAGCGCAAGCAGAGCCCGCGCCGGTCGTTGCAGTACCTCAACAGGCACCCTTCGAACTCCCGATCAAAGAGGCGGACAAGGCATGAGCGATATCCTTCTCGAACTGCATCAGGTCAGTAAATTCTTTGGTGGCCTGCAGGCCCTGCACGGCATCGACCTGAGCATTCGCCGTGGCGAGATTCGCGGGCTGTTGGGCCCTAACGGTGCTGGCAAGACCACCCTGTTCAACGTGCTTACCGGCCTGTACCGGGCCGAGCAGGGACGTGTGATGTTCGACGGCAAGCCGCTGCGCATCAGCAAGCCGCACAAGGTGGTGGAGGCGGGTATTTCCCGCACCTTCCAGAACATCCGCCTGTTCCACAACATGACCGCCCTGGAAAACGTGATGATTGGCCGCCATGTGCGCACCCGCAGCGGTGTGTTCGGCGCCATCCTGCGTACCCCGGCCTGCGTGCGTGAAGAACGCGAAATCCGCCAGGCCGCCCGTTACTGGCTGAATTACGTGGGCATCGGCCACCTGGCCGGCGAGTTGGCCAAGAGCCTGTCCTACGGCGACCAGCGTCGCCTGGAAATCGCCCGGGCGCTGGCCACCGAACCCAAGCTGATTGCACTCGACGAACCGGCTGCAGGCATGAATGCCTCGGAAACCGAAGGCCTGCGCCAACTGATGTGCAAGATGCAGGCGGATGGCAAAACCGTGTTGTTGATCGAGCACGACGTGAAACTGGTGATGGGCCTGTGCGACCACATCACCGTACTTGAATTCGGTCGCAAGATCGCCGACGGCTTGCCGGCCGACGTGCGCAAGGATCCACGCGTGATCGAGGCTTATCTGGGGGCAGAGGCAGTGGCATGAAGAACATTCTGCAAGTGAGCGACCTGAAGGTCAGCTATGGCGCCATCCAGGCCATCAAGGGCATCGACCTGAGGGTGGGCGAGGGGGAGATGGTGGCGCTGATCGGCGCCAACGGCGCGGGCAAGACCACCACCTTGAAAACCCTGGCCGGGCTACTGAAACCGAGTGCCGGCAGCATCACCTTCGATGGCAAGGCGCACGCGGCGATCAAGGGCCACGACCTGATCCGCGAAGGGCTGGCGCTGGTGCCGGAGGGGCGGGGGATCTTTCCCAAGCTGACGGTGCACGAAAACCTCGAAATGGGCGCCTTCAGCCGGCGCGACGGCAAGGACGCCATTGCTGCCGACATCGAGCGCATGTACGGCATCTTCCCGCGCCTGAAGGAGCGCGCCTTCCAGCTGGCCGGCACCATGTCGGGTGGCGAGCAGCAGATGTTGGCGATTTCCCGGGCATTGATGGGGCGGCCCAAGCTGCTGTTGCTGGACGAGCCGTCCATGGGGTTGGCGCCGATCATCGTGCAGAAGATTTTCGAAACCATCGTCGAGGTGGTCAAGGGTGGGGTGACGCTGCTGTTGGTGGAGCAGAACGCCCGGCTGGCATTGCAGACCTGCCAGCGCGCTTACGTGATCGATGGTGGGCGCATCAGCCTGGAAGGCTGCGCCAAGACCTTGCTGCATGACGACCAGGTGAAGAAGGCCTACCTGGGCGAATGATCCATTGGCAATGACAAGCAGATCGGCCTTGGGGGCTTGAGCGTTTGCCTTACGGGCCTCTTCGTGGGCAAGTCCGCTCCTGCAGAGGAATGCTGTGGGAGCGGCCTTGTGTCGCGATGGGGCGCGAAGCGGCCCCGGCAATCTCAGGTGTGAGGCACGTTCCGGCCACTTGCACCGCCCGCATACTCAGGCTTCAGATGCCCCTGCTCATCCAGCAGATAAGCATCCATCACCTCCCGCACCACCGGCCCTGCCACCCGGCCCCCAGCCTCACCGTTCTCGATCATCACCGCCACCACCACACTCGGGTGGTCGGCCGGTGCAAAGCCGACAAACAGGGCGTTGTCACGGTGCCGTTCCAGGGTCTTGTTGCGGTTGTAGCGCTCACCTTGCTTGATCGCCACCACCTGCGCGGTACCACTCTTGCCGGCAATCCGGTACTGCGCCCCCGCTGCCGCCGCACGGGCGATGCCGCGCGGGTCGTGCATGACCATCTGCATGCCCTGGCTGACCTGGTCCCAGGCATGTTTGTCGTGCAGCACGATGTTGGGCATCGGGTTAGGGTCGACTGGCGCATCGCCGCCCACGGTCATCGCCAGGTGCGGGCGGTGCCACACCCCTTTGCTCGCCAGCAGGCTGGTGGCCTGGGCCAGTTGCAGCGGGGTGACCTGCATGTAGCCCTGGCCAATGCCCAGGATCAGCGTTTCGCCCGGGAACCATGCCTGGCGGCGCGTGGCGCGCTTCCACTCGGCCGACGGCATCAGCCCGGAGGCTTCCTCGAACATGTCCAGTGACACCTTCTGGCCCAGGCCGAATTCGGCCATGTAGTCGTGCAGGCGGTCGATGCCCAGCTTGTGCGCCAGGTCGTAGAAGTAGGTGTCGTTGGAGCGCATGATGGCGGTGTACATGTCCACCCAGCCGTCGCCGCTGCGGTTCCAGTTGCGGTACTTGTGGTCGTAGTTGGGCAGCTCGTAGTAGCCCGGGTCGAATACCCGGCTGCCCGGGGTGATCACGCCGCTGTCGAGGCCTGCGATGGCTACCTCCGGCTTCACCGTCGAGCCTGGGGCATACAGGCCGCGCAGCACGCGGTTGAACAGCGGCCGGTCGATGGAATCGCGCAGTTCGGCGTACTGCTTGAAGCTGATGCCTTTGACGAACAGGTTGGGGTCGAAGCTGGGGTTGCTGACCATCGCCAGTACATCGCCATTGGCCGGGTCCAGCACCACCACCGAGCCGCGGCGGTCGCCCAGCGCTTTTTCTGCGGCTATCTGCAGGTGGGCGTCCAGGGTCAGGACGATGTCCTGGCCCGGGGTCGGGTCCTTGTGGTTGAGCACGCGCATCACCCGGCCCTGGGCGTTGGTCTCGACCTCTTCGTAGCCCACGTGGCCGTGCAGCTGGCTTTCGTAGAAGTGTTCAATGCCGGTCTTGCCGATCGATTGGGTGCCTCGGTACTCGGTACTGTCGAGGACCTTGGCCTCTTTCTCGTTGATACGCCCCACATAGCCTACCGAATGGGCGAAATGTTCGGCCAGCGGGTACTCGCGGATGAACTGCGGCTCAACCTCCAGGCCTGGCAGGCGGAACTGGTTCACGGCCACCAGGGCGATCTGCTCTTCGCTCAGCCCCACCATCAAGGTTACGGGCTCGAACGGTTTGCGGCCCCGGCGCAGGTCCTTGTCAAACTGCTTGCGGTCGTCCTCGGTCAGGCCCAGTACCTGGGTCAGGGCATCGAGCACCTTGGCCGAATCGCCACCGGCCCGCTCGCGGGTCATGGTCAGATCGAAGCTGGGTTTGTTGTCAGCCAGTACTACGCCGTTGCGGTCGTAGATCAGCCCGCGTTCGGGGGCGATGGGCAGTACGTGCACGCGGTTGTTTTCCGACACGGCGGTCTGCTGGTCGTGCTGCAGCACCTGCAATACGTACAGCCGGCCCACCAGAACGGCACACAGGCTGAACACCAGGGCGGCGCAGGCCAGAAGCCGGCGGTTGACCAGGTGCTTTTCCTTTTCGTGGTCCTTGAGGGGAATGGGCTGTGGCATCGGGGCTCTTCTTTCTACGGGTATCGCGTTGGCCATGCGGGCGCGCGAACGGGCGGGGGATGCTACGCAACACGCCCCGCAGCCTCAAGGTGAGTGGCGCCCGTCAGAAAGCGCGTATGGGCTGTGTGCCCCGTGATCAGGGCGCTGGCGCACATCATGAAGATTTGTTCATGGCTAACCCTTGGTGAAGGGGATTGGAGTCGATTCTGGTGTATTTATGGATCCATAAATAAAATTTGTGCGATAAACGAACAAGAAATCATTTTTAGGATAAATATCTAAGCTATTGAAAATAAATAATAAAAATTGATGTTTAGTGGTTTCGTTTCTTTGTTCACCGCGTTTAACCCCGAGCCTCCACGTTTGAAGTGATTGTTTGTGGATCCACTATCTGGTTGATTAGCGCCTGACAACGGCCGGAGCCCTCCAGCCGTATGCGACAACAATTACAAAAAGGGTCCAGTCATGAGTGGTTTTCCAGGGCTACGGAACCGTCAGGGTTCCTTGCGCTTTGCCTGCGTGTGCGTATCTGTTCTCCCACCTGTGAACCGGCAGGTGACCTTATGAATGCCGATCTCAAGCAACGCCTGGACAACGACCCGATGGGCCGCTTCCAGTGCCTGGCCATTGGTATTTGCATCATCCTCAACATGATCGATGGCTTCGACGTACTGGTGATGGCCTTCACGGCTGCCTCGGTGTCTGCCGAGTGGGGCCTGAACGGGGCGCAGGTAGGGCTGCTGCTCAGCGCCGGCCTGTTCGGCATGGCGGCTGGCTCGTTGTTCATTGCGCCGTGGGCCGACCGCTTTGGTCGCCGCCCGCTGATCCTGCTGTGTTTGGCGCTGTCTGGTGTCGGCATGCTGCTTTCGGCGATGAGCCAAACCCCGTTGCAACTGGCGCTGCTGCGTGGCCTGACCGGGTTGGGCATCGGCGGCATCCTGGCCAGCAGCAACGTGATTGCCAGTGAGTACGCCAGCAAACGCTGGCGCGGGCTGGCGGTGAGCCTGCAGTCCACCGGCTACGCCCTGGGCGCGACGTTGGGCGGCTTGCTGGCGGTGTGGCTGCTGGGGCAGTGGGGCTGGCGCTCGGTATTCCTGTTTGGCGGCATTGTCACCGTGCTGGTGATCCCGCTGGTGCTGCTGTGGTTGCCGGAATCACTGGACTTTCTGCTGGCGCGTCGCCCGGCCAATGCACTGGCACGGGTCAATCGCCTGGCCGTTCGCCTCGGCCAGCCGGCGCTGGCACAACTGCCAACACCCACTGCAAGGAAACAGGGCCCCGCCAGCGGCTTCCGGCAACTGCTGGCGCCTGCCATGCGCCGCACCACGCTGGTGATCTGGCTGCTGTTTTTCCTGGTCATGTTCGGCTTCTACTTCGTCATGAGCTGGACGCCGAAACTGCTGGTCGCCGCTGGCCTGTCGGCACAGCAGGGCATTACCGGCGGGGTGCTGCTGAGCGTCGGCGGCATCCTCGGTGCGGCGCTGATCGGCGGCCTGGCTTCGCGTTGGCCGCTCACGCGGGTGCTGGCGTTGTTCATGCTTATCACCGCAGCGCTGCTGGTGTTGTTCGTGGCCAATGGCGCGTCGGTCAGTGCGGCGCTGGCGCTGGGGCTGCTGATCGGGCTGTTTTCCAATGGCTGCGTGGCCGGGCTGTATGCATTGTCGCCGGTGGTCTATGACGCTTCGGTACGTGCGACAGGCGTGGGCTGGGGCATCGGCATCGGGCGCATGGGGGCGATCCTGTCGCCCACCGTGGCCGGTGTGTTGCTCGATGGTGGCTGGCAACCGCTGCACCTGTACGGGGTGTTCGCCAGCGTGTTCGTGCTGGCGGCAGGGTGCCTGCTGTTGCTGCGGCCGGCGGCCAGCCCGGCTCGGCCAGTGATGGCCGATGCCTAAGCCTGGCCGTCGATGATCGCCTCGGCGACCGTGGCGCAAAACCATTGCAGGGCGGCGGAGTTGTCGCTGTTGGGGTGCCAGTTCAACGAAACATTGAACGCGGGGACCTGGAACGGCAACTCAAGCATTTTCAGGCCACCGTCCTGCATGAACAGCCGGGCGATCTGTGCCGGCAGCACGGCGAGCAGGTCGGTGCCGGGGATGATCTTCGGCAACACCGAGAAGTGCGGCACCTGCAGGCTGGTACGCCGCTGCAGCTGCATGCTGTTGAGCACGTCTTCGACACTGCCATGGCCAGTGGTACGGGTAACGCTGATGTGACGTTCGGCAATGAACTGCTCAAGGCTCAGTTCAGTGCCGATGCGTGGGTGGTCGCAACTGAGCAGGCACACATAACGCTCGCGCAGCAGTACCTGGCTGCGAGTGCCCGGCACGGGTGGGCGGCAGATGGCCGCGTCGATCTTGCCGCTGGCCAGCCAGTCGCCCACCTGGTCGACCTGCAGCGGCAGCACCTCGACTTCGGCCTGTGGGGCGTCGCGGTTCAGACGCGCCAGGATCAGCGGCAAGAAGCCCATTTCGCCAAGGTCGGAGAGGGCGATGCGAAACCTGCGTTCGGTGGTGGCAGGGTCGAACTGGCGAGTGCTCTGCACGGCGCCTTCGATACGTGTCAGCGCATCACGCAGGGTGCTGTAAAGCTGGTCGGCGACAAAGGTTGGCTGGATGCCGTCACGCGTGCGGCTGAACAGGGCGTCGTCGAACAGTTCGCGCAGGCGGGCCAGGCCGTAGCTTACCGATGGCTGGGTGACGAACAGGCGCTCGGCGGCCAAGGTGACGCTGCGGGCTTCGTAAAGCGTGACGAAGGTGCGGATCAGGTTCAGGTCGATGTGGCTCATGGGGCGGCGGCTTCACATAGATAGGTTTTATTTTTGGTAAAGATAGTATCGATTTGATCAATCTTGTGGTGGCTGCAAAAGTAACCCGAATTCCAAAAACAAGCTGCAAGGGGCTTTATGAAAACTGTTCACGGCGCCACCTACGACATCCTTCGCCAACATGGCCTGACCACTATCTTTGGTAACCCCGGCTCCAACGAGCTGCCATTTCTCAAGGGCTTCCCGGAGGATTTCCGCTACATCCTCGGCCTGCACGAAGGCGCCGTGGTCGGCATGGCCGATGGTTACGCACTGGCCAGCGGCCAGCCGACCTTCGTCAACCTGCACGCGGCTGCAGGCACCGGCAATGGCATGGGCGCCCTGACCAATGCCTGGTACTCGCACAGCCCGTTGGTGATCACCGCCGGCCAGCAAGTGCGTTCGATGATCGGGGTGGAAGCGATGCTGGCCAATGTCGATGCCGCACAGTTGCCCAAACCGCTGGTCAAGTGGAGCCACGAACCTGCTACAGCACAGGACGTGCCGCGCGCCCTGAGCCAGGCGATCCACACGGCCAGCCTGCCACCACGCGGGCCGGTGTATGTATCGATCCCGTATGACGACTGGGCTTGTGAGGCGCCAGGCGGGGTCGAGCACCTGGCGCGGCGCCAGGTGGGCAGTGCCGGGTTGCCGTCGCCGGCGCAGCTGCAGCACCTGTGCCAACGCCTGGCGGCAGCGCGCAACCCGGTGCTGGTGCTAGGCCCGGATGTCGATGGCAGCGGCGCCAATGGCCTGGCTGTGCAGTTGGCGGAAAAGCTGCGCATGCCGGCCTGGGTGGCGCCTTCTGCGTCGCGCTGCCCGTTCCCGACTCGGCATGCGTGCTTCCGTGGGGTATTGCCAGCAGCCATCGCCGGTATCAGCCATAACCTGGCCGGGCACGACCTGATCCTGGTGGTGGGAGCCCCGGTGTTTCGTTATCACCAGTTCGCCCCGGGCCATTACCTGCCGGCCGACTGCGAGCTGCTGCACCTGACCTGCGACCCGGGCGAAGCGGCCCGCGCACCAATGGGTGATGCCCTGGTCGGTGACATCGCGCTCACCCTCGAAGCCGTGCTCGGCGGTGTGCCACAAAGCGGCAGGCCGATGCCGGTCGCTTTGCCGGCTGCCGAAGCGGTGGCAGATGACGGTGGCCTGCTACGCCCGGAAACAGTGTTCGATCTGCTCAATACACTGGCCCCCAAAGATGCCATCTACGTCAAGGAGTCTACCAGCACCGTCGGTGCGTTCTGGCGCCGTGTGGAAATGCGTGAGCCGGGCAGTTATTTCTTCCCGGCTGCCGGTGGCTTGGGCTTTGGTCTGCCGGCAGCGGTTGGGGTGCAGTTGGCATCGCCCGGCCGGCGGGTGATTGGTGTGATCGGCGACGGCTCGGCCAACTACGGCATCACTGCCCTGTGGACCGCCGCGCAATACAACATCCCGGTGGTGTTCATCATCCTCAAGAACGGCACCTACGGCGCGTTGCGCTGGTTTGCCGATGTACTGGATGTCAACGACGCGCCCGGGCTGGACGTGCCAGGCCTGGACTTCTGTGCCATTGCCCGTGGCTATGGCGTGCACGCGGTGCATGCGGCAACCGGCAGTGCGTTCACCGAGGCACTGCGAGCGGCGCTGGAAAGTGACCGGCCAGTGCTGATCGAAGTGCCGACCCAGACCATCGAACCCTGAACCCGACGCACACCGCGCGACACCCAACAAAAACAAGAACCGAGGTGGCTATGAAGACGACTTCCGTAAGCGAAGTGATCGATGCTGCACCCTTCAATCGCACGCATCTGCTGATACTGTTGTGGGGCTGTTTCATCATGCTGTTCGACGGCTATGACATGGTGATCTATGGCTCGGTAGTGCCGCGCCTGATGCAGGAATGGCAACTCAGCGCCATCGAAGCCGGCACGCTTGGCAGTTGCGCACTGTTCGGCATGTTGTTTGGCGGTACCTTGCTGGCCCCGCTGGCCGACCGGTTCGGCCGGCGCAGGCTGATCATCCTCACCACCTTGCTGGCCAGCCTGGCGGCGTTCATGACCGGTCATGCAAGGACGCCGCTGGAGCTCGGCGCGTGCCGCCTGGTGACCGGGCTGGCCCTTGGCGCGCTGGTCCCCAGCGCCGTCAACCTGATTAGCGAATTCGCCCCGCAAGGTCGGCGTAGCACCCTGATTACCGTCATGTCCAGCTTCTACTCGGTGGGCGCAGTGCTGTCGGCGTTGCTGGCGATCGTGGTGATCCCGCAATGGGGTTGGCAGGCGGTGTTCTATGTGGCGGTACTGCCGGTGCTCGCTGTGCCGTTCATGCTGCGCTACCTGCCGGAATCGGCGGCGTTTCTTGAAATCAAGGGGCGCCGTGCGGAGCTTGAGCAACTGCTGGCCAAAGTCGATCCGGCGTTTCGTCCAGGCACCGAGTTGCGTTTGTCGGGGCGCGGCGAGCCGGTAGACAAGGCGCGCCTGGCGCAGTTGTTTGGCCGTGGCCAGGCCCTGCCCACCTTGTTGCTGTGGGTGGCGTTCGCCATGTGCATGCTGATGAGTTACGGCCTCAACACCTGGTTGCCCAAGCTGATGGCGCAGGGTGGTTACCCGCTGGGATCGAGCCTGGCGTTTCTGGTCACGCTGAACATCGGCGCCACCGTCGGGGCGTTGTTTGGTGGCTGGCTCGCCGACCGCCTTGGTGTGCAGCGCACACTGGCGCTGTTCTTCGTGCTGGCTGCTGTGTCGTTGGCCGCACTGGGGCTAAACCCTGGCCCGCTGCTGCTGAACCTGCTGTTGCTGATTGCCGGCGCTACCACTATCGGCACGCTGGCGGTGATCCACGCCTATGCCTCTATTGCCTACCCGGCACACATCCGTTCTACCGGGGTGGGCTGGGCCGCCGGTATCGGCCGCCTCGGTGCAATCGCCGGCCCCATGCTGGGGGGTAGCCTGCTGTCGTTGCAGTTGCCTATCCAGCACAACTTCCTTGCCTTTGCCCTGCCTGGGGTGATCGGTGCGCTGGCCATTGCCCTTATCCAGGTGCGCGCGCCACAACAGGCCAGTGAGCCTGAAGCTGCCAACAAACCTACCTGCTGACCAAGGAGCCTTGCATGTCTGCCAATAGCCCCCGTTACCAAGACCTTCAGTTGCTGCCGATTGCCGGGCAGTGGCGCGCCGGCAGCGCCGGCAAGACCCTGAAGGTGCACAACCCCTACAACGACGACTTGTTGCTGCAAGTTCAACAGGCCAGCCGCGCCGACCTCGATGCCGCCTACCAGGAGGCGGCCCGGGCGCAGTTGCATTGGGCGGCCCTGGGGCCTGCCGCACGTGCGGCGGTGTTGTACGAAGTGGTGGCCATCTTCGACCGGCGCCGCGACGAAATCATCGACTGGATCATCCGCGAGTCTGGCAGTACCCGGCTCAAGGCCCAGCTGGAGTGGGGCGCGGCGCGGGCGATTGCGCTGGAGTCGGCATCGTTCCCGTCACGGGTGCACGGGCGCATTGTCGACTCCAACGTGCCGGGCAAGGAAAGCCGCGTG
This sequence comes from Pseudomonas sp. LLC-1, assembly GCF_002992185.1. NCBI lineage: Bacteria > Pseudomonadati > Pseudomonadota > Gammaproteobacteria > Pseudomonadales > Pseudomonadaceae > Pseudomonas > Pseudomonas sp. LLC-1. The sequence goes on from NZ_LUVY01000023.1 coordinate 62,095, forward strand.
TACCGCAGTGCCCTGGGGGTGGTCGGGGTGATCAGCCCATGGAACTTCCCGCTGCACCTGACGCAACGCTCGATTGCCCCTGCGCTGGCGCTGGGCAATGCGGTGGTGGTCAAGCCCGCCAGCGACACACCGGTGTGCGGTGGCTTGCTGCTGGCGCGCATTTTCGAAGAGGCCGGCTTGCCGGCCGGGGTACTCAGCGTGGTGGTCGGTGCGGGCAGCGACATCGGTGATGCCTTCGTCGAGCACCCGGTACCGGCGCTGATCACCTTCACCGGCTCCACGCCGGTTGGGCGCGGCATCGGCCGTATCGCCAGCGGTGGCGAACACCTCAAGCACGTTGCGCTGGAACTGGGCGGCAACAGCCCGTTCGTGGTGCTGGACGATGCCGACCTCGAACAGGCCGTGAATGCTGCGGTGTTCGGCAAGTTCCTGCATCAGGGGCAGATCTGCATGGCCGTGAACCGGATCATCATTGACGACAGCCTTTACGACGCGTTCGCCGAGCGCTTCGTTGCGCGTGTCCGGGCGCTGGAGGTGGGCGACCCGGATGCGTCTGTCACGGTGATCGGGCCGGTAATCAATGCCCGGCAATTGCAAGGCTTGCAGGACAAGATCAGCCAGGCACGCCGCGAAGGTGCCGAGCCGCTGTACGAGGGCGGGGTCAGCGGCAACCTGCTGGCGCCGCATGTGTATGGCGAGGTCACTGCTGACATGGACCTTGCACGTAACGAAATTTTCGGCCCGTTGGTGGGCTTGCTGCGTGCACGCGACGAAGCCCATGCCCTGGCGTTGGCCAATGCCAGCGAATTCGGGCTTTCCAGTGCGGTGTTCAGCCGCAACCTGGAGCGCGCCGTACGCTTTGCCCGCCAGGTGCGGGCGGGCATGAGCCATATCAACGACATACCGGTGAACGACGAAGCCAACGCACCGTTCGGCGGTGAGAAGAACTCCGGGCTTGGCCGTTTCAACGGTGACTGGGCCATTGACGAGTTCACGCGTGATCACTGGGTCAGCGTGCAGCATGTGCCGCGCCAGTATCCGTTCTGACGCATTGAACCACTGAGTAGCGCCCGGCCCCGGCCGGGCATTCATGCAGCCTTTCGACCACGGGCTCCGGGCAGCCTGCGGGGGACGGCTGCGCCCAAGTAAAGCGGAGAACAATAATAATGATGCACACAACTTGCACGCTGGCCCGTTCGGTCCTGGCGGTATCGCTGGCGCTTGGCCTGGGTTTGCCGGCCTGGGCCGAGGAGGGGGGCTTCCTTGACGATGCCAAGGCCGGGCTGACCCTGCGCAACTACTACTTCAACCGCGATTTCCGCGACCCGGGGGCGGCCAAGGGCAAGGTCGAAGAGTGGGCCCAGGGCTTCATTTTCAAGTTCAGCTCTGGCTACACCCCGGGGTTGATCGGTGTTGGCCTGGACGGTATCGCCATGTTCGGTGTGAAGCTGGACAGCGGCGGTGGCACCAGCGGTTCCGAATTGCTGCCGGTGCACGATGACGGGCGTGCAGCCGACGACTATGGCCGGGCAGGGTTGGCGGCGAAGCTGCGTATTTCCGCGACCGAACTGAAGGTTGGTGAGCTGCTGCCCGACATCCCCCTGCTGCGCTACGACGATGGCCGCCTGCTGCCGCAGACATTCCGTGGGGCGATGCTTGATTCGCGAGAGATCGAAGGCTTGAGTCTGCAGGCCGGCCAGTACCGTGAAGTAAGCCTGCGCAACTCGTCCGACATGCAAGACCTTTCTGCCTGGGCCGCGCCCGGGGTCACCTCGGACGGCTTCAACTACGCCGGTGCCGAGTACCGCTTCAACCAGCAGCGCACACTGATCGGAGCCTGGCATTCGCAGCTGGAGGACATCTACCAGCAAAGCTACTTCAACCTGCTGCACAACCAACGGGTGGGGGAGTGGACGTTGGGGGCCAATCTTGGCTATTTCATCGACCGGGATGACGGCCAGGCGCGCATCGGCGACATTCAGAGCCGCACGGGTTACGCCTTGCTGTCGGCCTCGCACAGTGGTCATACACTGTACCTGGGGTTGCAGAAGGTCAGTGGCGACAGCCAGTGGATGTCGGTGTATGGCAGCAGTGGCCGTACCTTGGGCAACGACATGTTCAACGGCAACTTCAGCAACGCCGACGAGCGCTCGTGGCAAGTGCGTTACGACTATAACTTTGCCGCATTGGGGGTGCCTGGGCTGCTGGCCATGGTGCGTTACGGGCATGGCGAGAACGCGACCACGGCGGCCGGCAGCAATGGCAAGGAGTGGGAGCGCGATACCGAAGTGAACTACACCTTCCAGAGCGGGGCGTTGAAAAACCTTAACATCCGGCTGAACAACGCGACCAACCGGCGTAGCTTCAACAGTGATTTCGACCAGACCCGCCTGATTGTCAGCTATCCGCTGTCGCTATAAAGCTTTTACCGCGCCGCCTTTAAGGCACTGGGGCCGCTTTGCGGCCCATCGCCGGCAAGCCAGCTCCCACAGGTACTGCGCTGTACTGACGAACTGTGCGGTACCTGTGGGAGCTGGCTTGCCGGCGATGGGCTGCGCAGCAGCCCCAATGACACGCCGCACCGTCTCTCGTATTGCCCGAACAAGCCAACAGCACCTCCCCGCCTTACGCTAAGATGCCCGCTCATGTCCCTGGAAGTAGCCCGGATGAGCAAGCCTGGTCAAATGGTGCTGGTCGCGTTGCGCAAGATGATCGCCTCGGGCGAGCTTGCAGCTGGCGAGCGCTTGATGGAAGTCCCCACCGCCGAACTGTTCGGCGTGTCACGCATGCCGGTGCGCATGGCGTTTCGCACCCTTGAGCAGGAAGGCCTGCTGGTGCGTTTTGGCGGTCGGGGTTTTCAGGTGCGTTCGGTCAGTGCCGATGACATCGCCGGCGCCGTCGAGGTACGCGGCGTACTGGAAGGCCTGGCTGCCCGCCAGGCTGCGGAACGTGGCCTGTCAGCCCAGGCCCGCGAAGCGCTGCAACGCTGCCTGGTCGAAGGCGACCAGTTGTTCGACAAGGGCTTCGTCACCGAAGAAGACCTGCAGGCCTACCACGACCTCAACATGCGCTTTCACCAGGTTATCATCGAAGCCAGCCACAACCCGGCCATCGCCGATGCCCTGGCGCGTAACGACCACCTGCCGTTCGCCTCGGTCACCGCTCTGGCCGTGGACCGCCACGACCTGGCCCGCGAATACCGGCGCTTCAACTTCGCGCACATGCAACACCATGCGGCGTTCGATGCCTTGGTCAATCGCCAGGGCGCCCGCGCCGAGGCCATCATGCGCGAGCACGCCAACGCCACCTTGCGCTACGCCGAAACCTTCGGCGGGGCAACGGTGGAAGAGGGCATGAAGGTGATTCTGCCCTCGTCGTAGGCCGGTTCAGATATCCAGCACCAGCAGGGGTGTTTTCGAGCGCGAGCAGCAGGGCGTGAACTGATCGTTCAGCGCCTGCTCTTCGTCGGTCAGGAACATGTCGCGATGGTCTGGCGTGCCTTGCAGCACGCGCGTCAGGCAAGTGCCGCAAATGCCCTGTTCGCACGACATCGCAATCTCGATGCCGTGCTGCTCCAGCACCTGCACCACTGTCTGGTCGGCAGGCACCTCGAACACCTGGCCGGTGCTGCCGACCTGTACCGAGAAACTGCCGTCGTTGCTGGCATCCACCGGCGCTGCGGCAAAATATTCCCGATGCAGGCAAGCCTCCTGCCAGCCCAGGCCCCTGGCGCTGTCCAGCACATGCTGCATGAAACCACCCGGCCCACACACATACAGGTGTACATCCGGCTGCGGGTTATCCAGCACCCGTGCGATGTCCAGTGCCGTTTCTGGCTGCTCGTCAAAATGCACGAACAGGCGGTCGGCGAAAGGCGCTTTACGAATGCGTTCAACAAAGGCGGCACGCTCACTCGAGCGGGCGCAGTAGTGCAGTTCGAAATCCCCACCGCTTTGCGCCAGGTGCTCGGCCATGCACAGGATAGGGGTAATCCCGATACCCCCGGCAAACAGCACACTGCGCCGCGCCCCTTCCGCCAGCGGGAACAGGTTGCGGGGTTCGCTGATGCGCAGGCGTGCGCCGGCCTGTACCTGCTCGTGCAGGCAGCGTGAACCACCCCGCGAGGCCGGGTCGTTGAGCACACCGATCAGGTAGCGGTGGCGCTCTTCGGGGTGGTTGCACAAGGAATACTGGCGCACCAGCCCATCGGGCAAGTGCACATCTATATGCGATCCCGCGCTGAACGCGGGCAGCAGGCTGCCATCCGCTGCTGCCAGCTCGAAGCTGCAAATGCCCTGCGCTTCATCGTTGCGGGAAACCACTACGGCATCGATCATCTTGGCTTCTCCTCAGGCAGGGGTAGCGCTGGTGGCAATCAGTTGTGGCTGCGGCATGCGCTCTTTGGCAATCAGCCGCTCCAGGATCTTGCGCGACTGCACGCCACCGGCATCGATGTTCAGCTTCAGCAGGTTGCGTTCCGGGTAGGCCAACAGGTTCTGTTGCTGCCGCTCCAGCATCTCCAGGTCTTCGCTGAAGATCTTGCCCTGGCCTTCCCGGATGTTGTCGGTCAGCGCCTGGTCCTGCGCCGCAAAATTGCGCGCCATGCCCCAGAAGTACCAGATCGAGGTGTCGCTCTCTGGCGTGATGAAGTCCACCACGATGCTCGACGCCTTGTGCTGCGCCTCCGCGTGGTAGCCTCCTTTGCCGGCATGCGCCACGCCCACTTCGATCAGCACATGGCTGGGCGGGGTGAAGCGGCAGATCTGCCAGCGGTCCACCGGCACATCGTCTGCCAGCCCGTTGCCACGCAGGGCCATGCGCCAGAAGGGCGGGGCCATGATGTTTTCCATGTGCCGGGCGGTGACCACTTCGTCGCCGGTGACGGTGGTGACGGGCGGGGCCTCGTCGATTTCCTTCTGGCCGATGCTGGAGGCGTGCACGTAGGTTTCGTGGGTGAGGTCCATCAGGTTGTCGATCATCAGGCGGTAGTCACAACCGATATGGAACAGCCCACCGCCATAGGCCCACTCTTCATTGACGGCCCATTCCAGGTGCGGGATCAGCGCCGGGTCGGCCAGCGCCTGGTCGCCTGGCCAGACCCAGATGAAGCCATAGCGCTCGACGGCGGCGAAGGTTTTGTTGCAGGGAAAGCCCCGTACCCGCTGGCCCGGCATCGACACGGTCTTGCCATCGCAGCCCATCACCAGACCGTGGTAACCACACACCAGGTTGCCGTCTTCAACGTAACCCAGCGACAACGGCGCACCACGGTGCGGGCAGAAGTCCTCGACGGCGGCCACGCGGTTTTCCTGGGCGCGGTAGAACACGATCTTCTCGCCACAGATCTGCCGGCCCAAGGGTTTGGTGGCGATTTCGTCGGGGGTGCAGGCTACGTACCAGGTGTTTTTGGGGTACATGGGGGAGGCTCTCCGGGTTTTGTTTTTATTTAATGGATCCATTAGAGCCATTCTCTTCATGCGCGGTCAATGATTTGTGCTATGATTTGCAAGGTTTTGGGCGATTATCGGATTTTTGTGGATCCACTAATAAAAATTTCGATCATGGCTCGGGATTGAGCAGGGTGGTTTAATGCCTGGGAAACGGCCTGAACCTGCTATTCCTAAACAAACCCCACAACCCACCAAGGCCCCTCGATGCTTGCCATCGAACAGCTCCACAAATCGTTCCCCACCCCCCAAGGCCCGCTGCCTGTGCTGCAGGGCGTCAACCTGAGCCTGGCACGCGGCAGCAGCCTGGCATTGATGGGCGAATCGGGCAGCGGCAAGAGCACCTTGCTGCACCTGGTTGCCGGCCTGGACCGCGCCGACTGTGGCCGGATCCTGATTGACGGCACGCCGCTCGACAGCCGTTCAGAGGCATCGTTGGCGCAGTGGCGGCGGCAGGGCATTGGCCTGGTGTTCCAGCAATACAATTTGATCAGCAGCCTGGACGTGGCGACGAACCTTGCATTCCAGGCAAGGCTTGCCGGCCGGCATGACCCGCAATGGGTGGCCTACCTGGCAGAACGCCTGGGCCTGGCAGGTTTGCTGGCGCGCTACCCGGAACAGTTGTCTGGCGGCCAGCAACAGCGGGTTGCCATTGGCCGTGCGCTGGCCGGGCGCCCGGCGTGGCTGCTGGCCGACGAGCCTACCGGCAGCCTTGACGAAGCCTGCAGCGACGAGGTGCTGAACCTGCTGCTGCAACTGGTCGCCGAGGCCGGCAGTGGTGTGCTGATGGTGACCCATAGCCCGCGGCTGGCGGCACGCTTGCAGCAGCGTTGCTACCTGCAGGCCGGCCGCGTTCAGCCAGAGCACGGGTGATGAGGCTTTTGTCGCTGGCCCTGTTGGCGTTGCTCAGCCATTGGCGGCGCCATCGGGTGCAGTTTGTCAGTATCTTCACCGGGCTGTGGCTGGCCACGGCCTTGTGGACGGGCGTACAGGCACTGAACAGCCAGGCCCGCAGCGACTATGCCCGGGCCAGTGCCGTGCTGGCCGGGCCGATGCAGGCGCAGTTTGTACCGCGCAAGGGTGAGCATTTCGACCAGGGGCTGTACGTGCAGTTGCGCAAGCAGGGGTGGCAGGTGACGCCCGTGCTGGAAGGGCGTTTGCGCTTGTCTGGTGAGCCTGTGCGCAGTGTGCGGCTGATTGGCATCGATCCATTGAGCCTGCCGCCGACCAGCAGCATTGCCGGCGTGCAGCCCCAGGCATTCGACCTGCAGGCATTCATCGGCACACCCGGGCAAGCCTGGGTAGGGCCAGATACGTTGCGCCAACTGGGCGCAGGTCCAAGGCACGACAGCGAAGGGCAACCGCTTCCCCCCGTGGTTCTGCAACCTGAGCTGGCGCCCGGGATAATGGTCGTCGACATCGGCCATGCCCAACGCCTGCTGCACGCACCCGGGCAGTTGTCGCGGTTGCTGGTGGCCGGCAAGCCAGGGCCGTTGCCTGCTGATATCGCGGCCCTGCTCGAACTGCAACCTCAGCAGGACGACGGCGGATTGCAGCGGCTGACCGACAGTTTTCACCTTAACCTGACCGCCCTTGGCCTGCTGGCGTTCGTTGTTGGCCTGTTCATCGCCCACGCCGCCATCGGCCTGGCGCTGGAGCAGCGGCGAGGCCTGATACGTAACCTGCGCGCCTGTGGGGTCAGCTTGAACACGTTGCTGTGTGCATTGGTATTGGAGCTGGGCCTGTTCGCACTGCTGGGCGGGCTGGCGGGTGTGGCCAGTGGGTATGCACTGGCCGCGTGGTTGTTGCCTGATGTGGCTGCCAGCTTGCGCGGCCTCTACGGCGCCCAGGTGGCCGGCACGCTGAGCCTGCCTGCAGGGTGGTGGCTGGCGGGTGTACTGGTGAGTGTGCTGGGGGCATTGCTGGCAGGGGTGAGCAGCGTGTTGCGTGCAGCCCGGCTGCCATTGCTGGCGCTGGTGCAGCCTCAGGCCTGGCGGCTGGCACAGGGGTTGTGGTCAAGGCGCCAGGCGTGCGCAGCAGGCTTGCTGTTGTTGCTGGCCTTGGGGTTTGGCGTGCTGGGTAACAGCCTGGCGTGCGCCTTTGCCATGCTGGCCGGGCTGTTGCTGGCGTCGGCACTCCTGTTGCCCGCCTTGCTCGACGACGGGCTTGGCGGGTTGACGCGGTTTTGTCGGCGGCCCCTGGCGCAATGGTTCGTGGCCGACAGCCGCCAGCAACTGCCGGCCCTGAGCCTGGCGCTTATGGCGTTGTTGCTGGCGCTGGCGGCCAGTGTCGGCGTGGGTAGCATGACCGAAGGCTTTCGCAAGACGTTCGTTGGCTGGCTGGACATGCGTCTGTCTGCCGATCTGTATGTCACCCCCCGGGATACCGAACAAGGGTTGCAAATGGCCGAATGGCTCGGCCAGCAATCTGCCGTCATCGCGGTGCTGCCTGGCTGGCGTGTTGAAACCCGGTTGCAGGGGTGGCCAGTGCAGGTCCAGGGTATCGTCGATCACCCCCTCTACCTCAAACGTTGGCCGTTGCTTGAACAGCAGCCGCGCGCCTGGGAGCAACTGTCCAGCGGGCAGGCCGTGATGCTCAGTGAACAATTGGCCAGGCGCTTGAAGCTGCACGTGGGGGACCGCCTTGCGCTGTCTTCGCAGGCCATGACGGTGGTCGGGGTCTATGCCGACTACGGCAACCCCAAGGGCCATGTGCTGGTGAATGCCGGCTGGTTGCGTTCGCATTGGCCAGAGGCGACGCTGACGGGGTTGAGTGTTGACCTGCACGCCGACCAAGTGCCCGTCACCAAGGCGGCGTTGCAACAGCACTTCGCCCTGGACGACAGCCGTGTGGTGGAGCAGGCACGCCTGAAAAGCTGGTCTACCGAGGTGGTCAACCGCACCTTCGCCGCCACCGCCGCACTCAACAGCCTCACCCTGGGTGTGGCCGGGGTGGCGTTGTTCATCAACCTGCTGACGTTGGGCCAAACCCGGCTCGGCCAGCTGGCACCGCTGTGGGCGCTGGGCGTGCAACGCAGGCAACTGGTGTGGTTGAGCCTGGGGCAAACGCTGATGCTAAGCAGTTTCACGGTACTGTTGGCCATTCCGCTGGGGGTGTTGCTGGCATGGTGCCTGGTGGCGGTCGTCAATGTGCAGGCGTTCGGCTGGCGTTTGCCGCTCTACGTGTTCCCTGCGCAACTGCTGCAACTGGCTGTGCTGGGCCTGTTGACCAGCCTGCTGGCCAGCGCCTGGCCGCTGTGGCAACTGGCGCGCCGCCAGCCCCGCGAACTGTTGAGGCCGTTTGCCGATGAAGCGTAGTGCGTGGTTGTTGCTGTGCGGCCTGCTGTGCGCTTGTGATCAACCGGCGCCACAAGGCTATGCCGGGCTTGGGCAGCAGGCGGTCGGGTTCAGCCAGGTAACCCGCGGGTATCACTTGGCGTTCCCCCGTGACCACGGCCCTCACGAAGGATTTCGCATCGAGTGGTGGTATGTCACTGCCAATCTCAAGGACGCCCAGGGGCGCGACTGGGGCGCGCAGTGGACGCTGTTCCGCTCGGCACTGCGCCCCGGCCCGGAAACCGCAGACTGGAACAGCCCGAACCTGTGGATGGGGCACGTGGCTTTGACCGGCCCGGGTGGGCATCAGTCTGGCGAAACCCTGGCACGCGGTGGTATCGGCCAGGCCGGTGTGCAGGCCCAGCCGTTTCGGGCGTGGATCAATGAATGGGCATTGCAGGGCAACGGTGGCATCGAAAGCCTGCGGATGAGCGGCGGTGGTGCAGCGTTCCGCTACGACTTGCGCTTGCACAGTGACCGGCCCTTGGTGCTGCACGGCGATCAGGGTTACAGCGAAAAATCCGGCAAGGGGCAGGCTTCCTATTATTACAGCCAGCCTTTTTACCGCGTGCAGGGGGAGGTGGAACGTGACGGCCTGTGCATTGCTGTTACTGGTCAGGCCTGGCTGGACCGGGAATGGAGCAGCCAGCCGCTGGCGGCCGGGCAGACTGGGTGGGACTGGTTTTCCCTGCATCTGGACAGCGGTGCCAAGCTGATGCTGTTCCAGGTGCGCGAGGCGCAGGGTGAGGCCTATCGCGCTGGTACTTGGGTTGGCCCAAAGGGTGAAGTGATTGCACTGCAAGGAGCGCAGGTTCAGCTGCAGCCCCTTGCCTGGGCCGAGCAGAAGAATGGCAAGCAGATACCGATACGCTGGCGGGTGCAGGTGCCGGAGCATGAGGTGGATATACAGGTTGATGCAGTGGAGCCGCAGGCCTGGATGGATACACGATTCCCGTATTGGGAAGGGCCGGTGCGGTTGACGGGGAGTGCGGGTGGGCGCGGGTATCTGGAGATGACCGGCTATTAGCGATCCTGCAATTGGGGCTGCTTTGCAGCCCATCGCCGGCAAGCCAGCTCCCACAGGTACTGCACATGGCTTGAAGGCGCTACGATCGAGGTGGGAGCTGGCTTGCCGGCGATGGGCCGCACCGCGGCCCCAGGCTTTTAATCCTTGATCAGCCCCCGTAAAACAGTCCGCGCTTCTTCAGTACGCAAACACTCGATAAACAACCGGCTCTCCCGCGCTACCGTCGCCTCCAGCTCGGCCCGCTGGCTGTCCTTGAGCAGCCGCTTGCTGATACGCAGCGCCGCCTGCGGGTAGCCTTGCAGCTGCCGCGCCAGCGTGCGTGCTGCGGCCAGGCATTGTTCGCCATCCTCATGCAGCTCGTTGGCCAACCCCCAGGCCACCAACTGTTCGCCATTCAGCAACTCGTTGCCCAGCAGCAAGCGGGCCGCACGGGCCTGGCCAAGCAAGCGAGGCAGCAGCAGGCTGGAGCCAAACTCCGGGCACACACCCAGTGGCGCGAACGGCATGCGCAGTTTGGTCGAACGGCTGACAAGCACCTGGTCGCAATGCAACAGCAAGGTGGCACCAATGCCGATGGCCGCGCCACTGACTGCCGCGATCAGCGGCTTGTCCAGGCCCATCACCACCCGCATCAGGCGAAATACCGGGCTGTCCAGATCACCGGGCGGGTTGTCGAGAAAGTCGCGCAGGTCGTTGCCCGCGGTGAAGCACTGCGGCCCACCGGTGATGATGATTGCCTCCACGCCCGGGTCTTCACTGGCCGCCAACAGCAGGTCGCCCAGCCGCTGGTACATGGCCGTATTCAGTGCGTTGAGCTTGTCGGGGCGGTTGAAGGCCAGGGTCAGCAGGCCCTGGTCCAGGTCGCGTGTGATCAGGTCGTTCATGGCAGCCGCTTTTGTTGTTGTGGGCAGGAGAGCCAAGGGTTTATCACGCACGCCGGCTTGTTGTACAGTCGTTCAGTCCAGCCCCAGAACCGAGAGCCGCCCATGAACCAGGAAGCCCGCTACCACCGCATGCTGCCGGAATTGCGCAAAGCCAACCTGGTCGAAGCGACCCTGGTGTGCCTCAAGCGCCATGGCTTCCAGGGGGCTTCGATCCGCAAGATCTCGGCCGAGGCCGGGGTTTCGGTAGGGCTGATCAGCCACCACTACGCCGGCAAGGACGAACTGGTGGCCGAGGCCTACCTGGCGGTTACCGGGCGGGTGATGGGCCTGTTGCGTGAGGCCATGGCCCAGGCCGCGCCCAATGCCCGCGAGCGGTTGTCGGCGTTTTTCCGCGCTTCGTTCTGCGCAGAGTTGCTCGACCCGCAACTGCTTGACGCCTGGCTGGCGTTCTGGGGCGCGGTCAAGACAGCTGATGCAATCAACCAGGTGCACGACCATTCCTATGGCGAGTACCGTAAGGAGCTGAGCCAGCTGCTGGCCTCGCTCGCCGGGGACGAGGGCTGGCAGGGCTTCGATGCCGACCTCGCCGCCATCAGCCTCAGCGCCCTGCTGGACGGCCTGTGGCTGGAGTCGGGGCTCAACCCCGGCACCTTCACGCCCGAGCAGGGCGTGATTATCTGCGAAGCCTGGGTCGATGGCCTGCAAGCCGGTGGTCGGCGCCGTTTCAGCCTGCCCGAGGGCTGTTGATCGCCTGTTCAGTAACGAGTACGCTGCTGGCGCGAGTGTGTAGAACAACACCAATAAAAAGAGACGACACGCAATGACGCCTCGGGTATTGATCGTCGATGACGATCCGCTTATTCGTGACTTGCTGCAGGCCTATCTTTCCCAGGAAGGCTACGACGTACACTGCGCTGATACGGCAGAAAAAGCCGAAGCCCTGCTCGGCAGCCAGGATGTCGACCTGGTGCTGCTGGATATCCGCCTGCCCGGCAAGGACGGCCTCACCCTGACCCGCGAGCTGCGGGTGCGCTCGGAGGTGGGCATCATCCTCATCACAGGGCGCAACGACGACATCGACCGTATCGTCGGCCTGGAATGCGGCGCCGATGACTACGTGATCAAACCGCTCAACCCCCGTGAGCTGGTGTCCCGCGCCAAAAACCTGATCCGCCGCGTACGCCATGCTCGCGAAGTGCACCCCGTGCCTGCCTGTGCGCAGTCGCTGAAGCAGTTTGCCGACTGGGCGCTGGACACCGACCGCCGCCGCCTGATTGACGCGCGCGGGGGGCAAACCCTGCTCACCCACGGTGAATTCCAGTTGCTCAGCGTGTTTCTGCGCAACAGCGGCCATACCCTCAGCCGTGATCAGTTGATGGACCAGATTCGCAACCGTGAGTGGGTGCCCAACGACCGCTCCATCGACGTGCTGGTCGGCCGCTTGCGGCGCAAGCTGCACGATGACCCGGCCGAGCCGCAATTGATCATCACCATCCACGGCACCGGCTACCTGTTCACTGCCAGCGTGGCAGCATGACCCTCCGCGCCTTGGGGGTGGCGCTGGTGATGCTCGCCGCGCAGGCCGGTGCGGCCGAGACGGTGCGCTATTGCGACTACCCGGTGTATCCGCCGATCTCCTGGAGCGATGGCCACCAGGTGCGCGGCCTGGCGCCGACCGTGGTGCGCGAGCTGTTCACCCGCATGGGCTACGACGTGCAGACGGTGGTGCTGGGCAACTGGAAGCGCTGCCTGATGGACGCCGCCGCTGGGCGGGTGGACGTGGTATTGGCCTACAACAGCGACCAGCGTGACCAGCGCATGCGTTTTTCCACCGAGCCGGTGGTACGCGAAGAAGTGGCGGTGTTCTACAACCGCCTTCGGCCGGTTCGGTTCCAGCGCTTGGAGGACCTTGCGGGCTACCGTGGCGGCCTGCTGTACGGTGAAAGCTACGGCGCCGAATTCGACCGCTTCGTGGCCCGCCACCAGAACATCGAGCGGGTGTCTTCCAGCCAGCAGAACTTCGGCAAGCTGATCCGTGGGCGCATCGATTATGTGATCCAGGAGCGGCGCACCGGCCAACTGTTCATCGAGCACCTGCCTGGGGCGCAGGATATCCGCGTATTGCCCAGCGCCCTGAGCGTGGACTACCTGCGCGTTGCGGTGTCGCGCCGATCACCCCTGAGCCGGCACATGGACGAAATCGACGCGCAGTTGCAGCGTATGAACCAGGCCGGAGAGATCGCGCGCTGGCTGGAGCAGAGTGAAGTCACCTACAGGGACATGATCAACCTGCCGGTGGATGCGCGATGATCCCGCTACGCGCCGACGGCCTGCTGCGCCGCCTGCTGTTGTTCATCCTGTTGTTCAGCCTGTGCTTCACCGTGCTGGCCAGCGGGGTGCAGCTGTACTTCGAGTACCGCCGCGAGATGCGCGACATTGACGCGCGCATGGCGCTGATCCGTGCTGGCTACCTGGCCAGCCTGGAGCGCAGCTTGTGGGACCTGGACGAGGCGCAACTGGACACCCAGCTGCGCGGCCTGGTGGACTTCTCCGATGTGGCCCGGGTGCGCCTGGTCAGCGACGACTTCCAACTGCTACGAGGGGCGGCCGAGCCCAAAGGGCCGCTGCGCGTCGAACGCTTCCCGCTCGACTTTCAGCCCCCTTCGGGGCCTGCCAGGCACCTGGGTGAGCTGGAAGTGACCATTGACCTGGGGGCCGTGCATCAGCGGCTGTATGCCACCGGCTTGACCAGCCTGCTGTGGATGGGCGTGTTTTTGTGCGGGTTGGCGGTGGCGCTGTCGGGGCTTTTCTACCGACTGGTCACCCGCCACCTGCAAGTGATGGCCGAGTTCGCTCGCCGTATTGGCGCCGGCCAGTGGCAGGAGCCGTTGCGCCTAGGCCGCCGCCCTTCATCGCGCCCGGATGAAATCGACACGGTGGCCAATGCCTTGGACGATATGCGCCGCGCCATCCTCAGCGACATCGAGCGCCGCGAGCGTGATCGGCTTGAGCTGCAGGACAAGCGCGACGAATTGCAGGCCATGGTCGAGCGGCGTACAGCCAGCCTGGCTCGGGCCAAGGACGAGGCCGAGGCTGCCAACCTGGCCAAGTCGCGCTTTCTGGCGACCATGAGCCATGAGCTGCGTACGCCGCTTAACGGCATTCTGGGCATGGCCGAATTGTTGCGCGGCGGGCGGCTGGAGTTGCCTGACCGTCAGCGCGTCGAGGCCTTGTACAAGGCCGGCGAGGGGCTGCTGGCGATTCTCAACGAAGTGCTGTATTTCGCCCGGCTCGAAGAAGGCGAGAGCCGGGCCGAGCTGGTGGGTTTTTCCTTGCGCCAATTGTGCCAGGAAGTGTTGACGCTGCTTGAGCCCATGGCCAAGGACAACGGCGACACGTTGCACCTGCATATCGATGAGCAGTTGGGCGAGTACCAGCACGGTGCCGAGCAGTACCTGCGCCAGGTGCTCAGCAACCTGCTGGCCAATGCCATCAAGTTCACCGAGCACGGCCAGGTGCAGCTTGGGGTGCGGGTGCTTGCCAGTAGCGAGCACGCGCAGCGCTTGCGGCTGTCGGTCAGTGACAATGGCATCGGCATCGAGCCCGCCGTGCAGGCGAAAATCTTCGACCGCTTCGTCCAGGCCAGCGAGGCCGTGGCCCGTCGCTATGGCGGCACCGGCCTGGGCCTGGCGATCTGCAAGCACCTGGTGGAAAAACTGGGCGGCAGCATCGGCCTGGACAGCGTGCCGGGGCAGGGCAGTTGCTTCTGGTTCGAGCTCGAAATGGCCCACGGGCAACCCGTGCCGGGCCGGTCACCCGCCATGCCGCCCATGCTCAGCCTGGATATCCTGGTGGTCGAAGACGTGGCACTGAACCGCGAGGTGGCGAGTGGGTTGCTACTGCGCGATGGCCATCGGGTGAGCTTTGCCGAAGACGCCGGGCAGGCTCTGCAGGTTTGCGCGCAACGGCGCTTCGACCTGATCCTGCTGGACGTACACTTGCCGGGCATGAGTGGAGTGGAACTGTGCCAGAGGCTGCGTGCCTCGCCCGGACCGAACCGCGCCAGCCGGATTCTGGCGCTGACGGCCGGGGTGCAACCGGGGCAGGTATCGGGTTATCTGGCGGCCGGCATGCACGGGGTACTGGCCAAGCCGTTGCGGTTGGAGACCCTGCGCAAGGCGTTGGCCGAAGTGGCGCCCAGCGAAGGGGTTGGCACTGACGCAGACATGGACTGGTCGCTGCTGGACACCCACCGTTCGCTGCTGGGTGAGCAGAAGCTGCAGGGCTTGCTGAAGGTGCTGCGCCAGTCACTGGAGCAGCACGCCACGGCACTGGCCGAGGCGCTGCTGGCCCAGGACAATACCGAGGTGCTGCACCTGGCCCATCGTTTGGCCGGCAGTTGCGACTCCCTGGGCTTTTCTGGCCTGGCGGCGCTATTGCGCTGCCTTGAAGAGGCGGCCCGGCAGCACGACGAACAGGCGTTGAAGGCGCTTGGCGAGCCATTGGCCAGCCAGCTCGGTCAGGCCCGCGCCACCCTGGAACAGCTGATCCAGGGCTGACGTACAAAAAACTTACGACTTTTTACATCTTCGATCCGTTCGTACAACGGCGCCTTACATCTGTTTCCAATAATCCATGGCAACCGTGCTGTACGCGGTCCATGAGGCTTACTGGAGACAAGAACAATGACATGCCCTAGTGCTCAGCCCTTCCTTCGCACCACACCGCGCACCGGCCGCAATGGCGAGGTGCACCATGACTGAGACCCACGAGAAGATCCAGCTCACCCGCGCACTGAAAAGCCGCCACATCTTCATGTTGTCGCTGGGCGGGGTGATCGGCACCGGCCTGTTCATGGGCTCGGGCGTGACCATCAACCAGGGCGGCCCGGTGGGCGCGATCCTGGCCTACCTGGTGGCGGGCTTGCTGATGTACCTGGTGATGGTCTGCCTGGGCGAGCTGTCGGTGCAGATGCCGGTGTCCGGCTCGTTCCAGGCCCACGCCACCAAGTTCATCGGCCCCGCCACCGGCTTCATGATCGGCTGGGTGTACTGGATGAGCTGGGCCACTACGGTGGGCCTGGAGTTCACCGCCGCCGGCATGCTGATGACCCGCTGGTTCCCCGAGGTGCCGATCTGGTACTGGTCGGCGCTGTTCGTGGTCGTGCTGTTCGGCCTCAACGCCTTGGCCACCCGCGCTTTTGGCGAGGCGGAGTACTGGTTCTCGGGCATCAAGGTGGCGACCATCCTCGGTTTCATTGTCATTGGCCTGTTGGTGATTTTTGGCGCCATCCCGCTGAGCAGCGGGGCACCGGCACCGATGCTGGACAACCTGGTGGGCGAGTCGCTGTTCCCACACGGCCTGTCGGCAGTCTTCGCCGTGATGATGACCGTGGTCTATGCCTTCCAGGGGTGTGAAATCATGGGGGTGGCCGCCGGTGAGACCGAGCACCCGGAAAAGAGCATCCCGCGGGCCGTGCGCAACGTGGTGTTCCGTGTGCTGATCTTTTATGTGCTGGCGATTGCCGTGCTGTCGGCCATCGTGCCGTACGAGCAGGCCGGCTTGATGGAAAGCCCGTTCGTGCAGGTGTTCGACATGGTCGGCATCCCTTACGCCGCCGACCTGATGAACTTCGTCATCCTTACCGCCATCCTGTCGGTGGGCAACTCCGGGCTGTATGCGTCCACGCGCATTCTGTGGGCCATGTCCAAGAGCGGCATGGCGCCGAAAAGCCTGTCGCCGCTGAGCAAGCGTGGTGTACCGCTGCGGGCGCTGAGCATCACCCTGTGCTTTGCGTTGATCTCGTTGATGACCAGCTTCATTGCCGCCGACACCCTGTTCATGGTGCTGATGGCGGTGAGCGGCATGTCCGGCACCGTGACCTGGATCGTCATTGCCCTGGCGCAATACCGCTTCCGCAAAGCCTACCTGCGTGAAGGTGGGCAACTGCAAGGCTTGAAGTACAGGGCGCCGCTGTACCCGTTGGTGCCGCTGCTGTGCATCACCTTGTGCAGTTCGCTGTTCGTGTTCCTGGCGCTGGATGAAACCCAGCGGCCGTCGCTGTACTGGGGCTTTGGCTTCATTGCCCTGTGCTATGCGGCGTATTTCTTCGTCAATCGTCGTCGGCAAGGGGCCTTGGCACCCAGCGCGCCTGGCGTCTGAACCGACAGCCCATGTCGCACACCCCCTGCAATCGCAGGGGGTGTGTAACGTCGAAAACCAAGTTGTGCGAAGTTGTAACAGCCCATCCCGCCTTGTTGAACACTCGTTTAGTATCTCCCTCGTCAGCCCCTCAAATAGACACAACAATACCGAGGCCCACATGACCACCCCGTCGTCGTCTCTGTTGAGCAAGGTCGAAGCCGGCGTTGCCTGGATCACCCTCAACCGCCCCGAGCAGCGCAACGCGCTGGATATCCCCACCCTCAAGCAGCTGCACGCCTTGCTCGACAGCCACAACGGCGACCCGGCCGTACGCGTGGTGGTATTGACCGGCAGCGGCCGCAGCTTCTGCGCCGGTGCCGACCTGGCCGAGTGGGCCGCCGCCGAGGCCGCAGGCACCCTGGAAACCTATGGCTGGACCGAAACCGCCCACGCCCTGATGTTGCGCTTGCACAGCCTCGACAAACCCACCCTCGCTGCCATCAACGGCACCGCCGTGGGCGGGGGCATGGACCTCAGCCTGTGCTGCGACCTGCGCATCGCCGCCGCCTCGGCGCGCTTCAAGGCCGGTTACACCAGCATGGGCTACAGCCCTGATGCCGGCGCCAGCTGGCACCTGCCTCGGCTGATCGGCAGCGAACAGGCCAAGCGCCTGTTGTTCCTCGATGAACTGTGGGGCGCCGAACGCGCCCTGGCAGCCGGGCTGGTCAGCGAAGTATGCCCTGACGAACAACTGCCCGCCGTAGCCGCCGAACTGGCCGGGCGCCTGGCCAACGGCCCGACTTTCGCCTACGCGCAAACCAAGCGGCTGATCCGCGACGGCGCCCGGCGCACCCTGGCCGAACAGCTGGAAGCCGAGCGCCATGCCGGCCTGCTGTGTGGCCGTAGCCAGGACGGCGCCGAGGCGCTGCAAGCCTCGGTTGAACGTCGCGCCCCCCGTTTCACCGGCCAGTAACCCGATACCGACCCTGACCAGGACCTTCGCAGATGAATTTCCAACTGACCCAAGAACAAGAAATGTTGGTGGAAGCGGTACGCAGCTTTGTTGCCAAAGAGCTGCTGCCCCATGAGGAAGCGGTGGACCGTGCCGATGCCGTGTCCCCGGAACTGGCCGCGCAGATCCGTGGCAAAGCCCTCGCTGCCGGGTTCTACGCCTTCAACATGCCCGAGGAAGTCGGCGGCGGTGGCCTGGACTACCTGTCCCAGGCGCTGATCGAACGCGAGCTGTCCAAGGTGTCCTGGGCGCTGCATGTGTTCGTTGCCCGGCCTTCGAAAATCCTCATGGCCTGCAAGGATGAGCAGATCAACGACTATCTGCTGCCCTGCGTGCAAGGCGAGAAAACCGACTGTTTCGCCCTCACCGAGCCGGGGGCCGGCTCTGATGCCAACGCCATCAAGACCCGCGCCGTGCGCCAGGGCGATGACTTTGTCATCAATGGCAGCAAGCATTTCATCAGCCACGCGGGCCATGCCGACTTCGCCATTGTCTTTGCCGTCACCGACACCTACGAGCACAACGGGCGCAAGCGCAACGCGGTCACGGCCTTCCTGGTGGACCGTGGTACGCCGGGCATGACCATCCGCCGTGGCCCCAAGTGCGTGAGCAACCGCGGCTATCACACTTATGAGCTGTTCTTCGACGATTGCCGGGTACCGGCCAGCAAGGTGCTGGGTGAAGTCGACAAAGGCTGGGAAGTGGCCAACGCCTGGCTCACCGCCGGCCGGGTGATGGTTGCCGCCAACTGCGTAGGCCAGGCCCAGCGCGCCCTCGACCTGTCGCTGCAATGGGCCGCCGATCGCAAGCAGTTCGGCCAGGCCATTGGCAGCTATCAAGGTGTGTCGTTCAAGCTGGCCGACATGGCCACGCAGATCCGCGCTGCCGAAATGCTTACCCTGCACACTGCCTGGAAGATGGACCAGGGCAGCATGACCGATGGCGAGGCGGGCATGGCCAAATTGTTCGCCAGTGAAGTGCTGGGCAAGGTGGCCGACGAAGCCGTGCAGATCTTCGGTGGCATGGGCCTGATGGATGAAGGGCCGGTCGAGCGCATCTGGCGCAATGCGCGCATCGAGCGCATCTGGGAGGGCACCTCGGAAATCCAGCGGCACATCATCGCCCGTGAACTGCTGCGCCCGCTGCTGCGCTGACCGGCCTGGAGAACGCACATGTCGCAATCGATTCGTGACAACCTCAAGCGCCTGCTGGCGCCCCGGCACCTGGCCTTCGTGGGTGGGCGCAGCATGGCGCGGGCGCTCAAGCGTTGCGCCGAAGGGGGCTTTGGTGGCGGGCTGTGGCTGGTCAACCCGCAGCACGAAAGCCTGGAGGGCATCCCTTGCGTAGCGCGGGTGGCCGACTTGCCCTATGCCCCGGACGCGGTGTTCATCGCCACCAACCGCGAGCTGACCTTGCAGTGTGTGGTCGAGCTGGCTGCCCGCGGGGCCGGTGGCGCCATCTGCTATGCCTCGGGCTTTGCCGAGTGTGGCGAGGAGGGCCGACAGTTGCAGCGGTGCCTGCTTGACGCTGCTGGCGACATGGCCTTGCTCGGCCCCAACTGCTACGGCCTGCTCGACTACCTGCACGGGGCCGCCCTGTGGCCGGTGGCCCATGGCGGCAAACAGGTGGAGAAGGGCGTGGCGATTCTCACCCAGAGCGGTAACTTCGCCTACAACCTGTCCATGAGCGACCGCTCGCTGCCGGTGGCCTACATGGCCTCGGTCGGTAACCAGGCGCAACTGGGTGTGGCCGAGTTGATGGACGTGCTGCTTGACGACCCACGGGTAACGGCGATCGGCCTGCATCTGGAAGGCCTGAAAAACGTGCCGGGCTTCGCGCGTGCCGCTCACAAAGCGCTGCAACAGGGCACGCCGATCATTGCCCTGAAAACGGGCGTGTCGCAGATCGGTGCTGAACTGGCGCTCAGCCACACCAGTTCGTTGTCCGGCTCCGATGCCTTGTACGACAGCCTGTTCCAGCGCTTGGGGGTGATCCGTGTCAGTGGCCCGGTCAGTTTTGTCGAAACGCTAAAGGCCGCCGCTTGCGGACGCTTGCCGGTCGACGGCGAGCTGATCGCATTGGCCTGTTCAGGTGGTGATGCCGGCCTGATTGCCGATTATGCCGAGCGCAACCAGTTGAACCTGCCAAGCCTTCAACAAGAACAGGTGACCGCACTGGCCGACGTGCTGCCAGCCTATGCCAACCTGGTAAACCCACTGGATTTCACCACCGCCATCTGGGGCGATGAAGCCGCCCTGCAACGCATGCTCGACAGCACGCTGAGCGGCGCAGCCGACGCGGCCATGCTGGTGCTGGATTACCCGGCGGCTTTTACCGGCGAACGCAAGGAGTGCGACTTGTTGTTGGCGCTTTACTGCGATGCGCTGGAACGCCACGGCAAGATCGGCTTCGTTACCTCGGCCTTCCCGGAATTGCTACCCGCCAGCGCACGTGAGCGGCTCCATGCACGCGGCATCGCTGCCTTGCAGGGCGTCGAGGACGGCTTGGCGGCCTGGGGCCGCATCGTCGGCTACCAACGCAACCGCCAGCGGCTGCTGGAGCAGGGCGAGGCCGCACACGTCCCGTTATGCCCGCAGGCGCTCACGGGCGAAAGCCGGTTGCTGGATGAATGGCAATCCAAGCAAGCGCTGCGCGCCTTTGGCTTGCCGGTGCCCGCGGGCGTACTCAGCACGCCCGAGCGTGCCGTGGCAGACGCCGCACGCGTGGGTTACCCGCTGGTGCTGAAGGCCGTCAGCGCGCAGTTGCCACACAAGACCGAAGCCGGTGCGGTGGCGCTGAACCTGCGCGATGTTGCTGCGCTGGAAGCCGCACTGGTGCAGATGCGCCAGCGCATCGCCGCCTACGCCCCGCACGTAGCATTCGAACAGATACTGCTCGAACCCATGGCCGAGCCGCCGCTGGCCGAGCTGATCGTTGGCATCAAGCGTGAGCACGACTTTGCCCTGGCTCTGGTGATGGGGGCCGGAGGCGTGTTGGTCGAACTGCTCAAAGACAGTGTCAGCCTGTTGTTGCCCACCACCGACAGCGCCATCCGTGCCGCACTGCTGAACCTGCGCAGCGCCAGCCTGCTGCAAGGCTTCCGCGGTCGCCCGGCCGCCGACCTCGACGCCCTGGTTGCAGCCATCCGCGCGGTGGCCGACTACGCCTGCGAAAACGCCGGGCACCTGCTGGAACTGGATGTGAACCCATTGATGGTGGGGGCCCGTGGCACCACTGCGGTCGACGCGTTGATCCGTCTCGGCCAGGCGCAAGGAGAACGACATGAATAACCACAGCATGACTGCCGGTCAGGCGCTGGTACGGCTGTTGGCCAACTACGGCGTGGAGACCGTGTTCGGCATCCCCGGCGTGCATACCCTGGAGCTGTACCGTGGCCTGCCGGGCAGTGGCATTCGCCATGTGCTGACCCGCCACGAGCAGGGCGCCGGCTTCATGGCCGACGGCTACGCCCGGGTCAGTGGCAAGCCTGGGGTGTGCTTTGTGATCACCGGGCCGGGCGTGACCAACGCCGCCACCGCCATCGGCCAGGCCTATGCCGACTCCATCCCGATGCTGGTGATTTCCAGCGTCAACCACACCGCCAGCCTGGGCAAGGGTTGGGGCTGCCTGCACGAAACCCAGGACCAGCGTGCCATGACAGCGCCGATCACCGCGTTTTCCGCTGTGGCCCTGCGCGGCGAAGACCTGCCCGAGCTGATCGCCCGCGCCTGGGCCGTGTTCGACAGCGAACGGCCGCGCCCGGTACACATTTCGGTGCCGCTGGACGTGCTGGCCGCACCGGTAAGCCGCGACTGGAGCAACGAGGTGGTGCGCCGCCCCGGCCGTGGCCAGCCGTGCCGGGAAACCCTCGACCGGGCGGCCCTGAAGCTGGCGGCGGCCAAGCGGCCGATGATCATCGCCGGCGGGGGGGCGCTGCACGCTGCCGAGCCACTGGAGCAGTTGAGCACTCGCCTGGCGGCACCGGTGTTCACCAGCGTGGCCGGCAAGGGCCTGCTGCCACCGGACGCGCCACTCAATGCCGGCTCTAGCCTGTGCGTGGAGCCCGGTTGGCAACTCATCAGCGAGGCCGATGTGGTGCTGGCCGTGGGCACCGAAATGGCCGACACCGATTTCTGGCGCGAGCGCCTGCCGATCACGGGTGAACTGCTGCGCGTGGACATCGACCCGCGCAAGTTCAACGACTTCTACCCCTGTGCCATGGCCCTGCACGGCGATGCCCGGCAAACCCTGTGCGGTTTGCTCGACCACCTGCCGGAGCTCGCCCGCGAACCGGCTCAGGCCCACGACGCCGTGGCCAACCTGCGCCAGGCCATCCGCAACGGGCATGCGCCATTGCAGGCCACGCACCAGGCCATTCTGGACCGCATTGCCGCCGTGCTGCCCGACGACGCGTTCATCAGCAGCGACATGACCCAGCTGGCCTACACCGGCAACTACGCTTTCGCCAGCCGGGCGCCACGCAGCTGGCTGCACCCCACCGGCTACGGCACCCTCGGCTACGGCCTGCCGGCCGGCATCGGCGGCATGCTCGCCACCGATCACCGCCCAGGCCTGGTGCTGGTGGGCGACGGCGGTTTTCTTTACACCGCCCAGGAACTGGCCACTGCGGTCGAAGAACTGGACCGCCCGTTGGTCGTGCTGCTGTGGAACAATGACGCCCTCGGTCAGATCCGTGACGACATGCTCGGCCTGGACATCGAACCGGTCGGCGTACTGCCGCGCAACCCGGACTTCATCGGCCTGGCCCGCGCCTTTGGTTGCGCAGTGCGCCAGCCGCGAGACCTGGACGCGCTGCAGGCCGACCTGGCCATTGGCTTCGCCACACCTGGCGTGACCTTTATCGAACTCAAACATACCTGTGTGCGCTAAACCGCGCACAACACCCATAACAAGAGAAACCACCATGCCATTTCGCCGTACCCTTCTGGCCGCTTCCCTGGCCCTGCTGATCACTGGCCAGGCTCCGCTGTACGCTGCGCCGCCGCTGTCGATGGACAACGGCACCACCGCTTTGACCGTGCAAAACAGCAACGCCTGGGTCGAAATCAGCGCCAGCGCCCTGCAACACAACATCCGCACCTTGCAGGCCGAACTGGCCGGCAAGTCCAAGCTGTGTGCCGTGCTCAAGGCCGATGCCTATGGCCACGGTGTCGGCCTGGTGATGCCGTCGATCATTGCCCAGGGCGTGCCCTGTGTGGCGGTGGCCAGCAACGAGGAAGCCCGCGTGGTCCGCGCCAGTGGCTTTACCGGGCAACTGGTACGGGTGCGCCTGGCCAGCCTCAGCGAAGTGGAAGAGGCCTTGCAGTACGACATGGAAGAACTGGTGGGCAGTGCCGAATTCGCCCGCCAGCTCGACGCCATCGCCGAGCGCCATGGCAAGCCCCTGCGCATCCACCTGGCGCTCAATTCCAGCGGCATGAGCCGCAACGGGGTGGAGATGAGCACCTGGTCCGGCCGTGGCGAAGCGTTGCAGATCACCGACCAGAAGCACCTCAAGCTGGTTGCGCTGATGACCCACTTTGCGGTGGAAGACAAGGACGATGTGCGCAAGGGCCTGGCAGCGTTCAACGAGCAGACCGACTGGCTGATCAAGCACGCCAAGCTCGACCGCAGCAAGCTCACCCTGCACGCCGCCAACTCGTTCGCTACGCTGGAGGTGCCGGAAGCGCGCCTGGACATGGTGCGCACCGGTGGCGCGCTGTTCGGTGACACCGTGCCGAGCCACACCGAGTACCAGCGTGCCATGCAGTTCAAGTCGCGTGTGGCTGCCGTGCACAGCTACCCGGCCGGCAACACCGTCGGCTACGACCGCACCTTTACCTTGGCTCGTGACTCTCGGCTGGCCAACATCACCGTCGGTTACTCCGACGGTTACCGCCGGGCGTTCACCAACAAGGGCCATGTGCTGATCAACGGCCACCGTGTGCCGGTAGTGGGCAAGGTGTCGATGAACACGCTGATGGTCGATGTCACCGACTTCCCGGATGTGAAAGGGGGCAACGAAGTGGTGCTGTTCGGCAAGCAGGCTGGGGGCGAGATCACTCAGGCCGAAATGGAAGACATCAACGGCGCGTTGCTCGCCGACCTGTACACCGTGTGGGGCAGTTCCAACCCGAAGATCCTCGTCGACTGAACCCGCCATTGAAGGGAGATTGCCATGCGCTACGCCACGCTCACCCAACGCATCGCCGGCGACGGGGCTGCTGCCTGGGACATCCACTACCGCGCCCTGGCGCTGCAGGCCGAGGGCAAGGACATCCTGTTGCTGTCGGTGGGTGACCCGGACTTCGACACCCCTGCGCCGATTGTCCAGGCGGCCATCGACAGCCTGCGAGCGGGCCACACCCATTACGCCGATGTGCGCGGCAAGCTGGCCTTGCGCCAGGCCATCGCCAACCGCCACCGGCAGCGCAGCGGCCAAGCCGTCAGTGCGGACCAGGTGACCGTGTTGGCGGGGGCTCAGTGCGCGCTGTACTGCGTGGCCCAGTGCGTGCTGGACCCGGGCGACGAGGTGATCGTTGCCGAGCCCATGTATGTCACGTACGAGGCCGTGTTCGGTGCTTGTGGTGCCAAGGTGATACCGGTGCCGGTCAAGCCGGAGAACGGTTTTCGCGTCTGCCCGCGAGACGTGGCCGAGCGCATCACGCCGCGCACCCGCGCGCTGGCCCTGAACAGCCCGCACAATCCCTCGGGTGCAAGCCTGCCCCGTGCGACCTGGGAAGCACTCGCCGAATTGTGCATCGCCCATGACCTGTGGCTGATCTCCGACGAGGTGTACAGCGAGTTGCTGTACGAAGGCGAACATGTCAGCCCAGCCAGCCTGCCGGGTATGGCTGAACGTACCGCCACCCTCAACAGCCTGTCGAAATCGCATGCCATGACCGGCTGGCGGATGGGCTGGGTGGTCGGCTCGAAGGAACTGGCCACGCACCTGGAAAACCTCGCCCTGTGCATGCTGTACGGTTCGCCGGACTTCATCCAGGACGCTGCAGTGGTGGCGCTGGAGCAGCAGTTGCCCGAACTGGACGCCATGCGCGAGGCCTATCGCCAGCGCCGTGACTTGGTGTGCGAACAACTGGCTGGCTGCCCGGGCCTCAAGGCGTTGAAGCCCGATGGTGGCATGTTCGTGATGGTCGATATCCGCGAAACCGGCCTCAGTGCCCAGGCCTTTGCCAACCGCCTGCTGGACAGCCAGGGCGTGTCGGTACTGGCCGGCGAAGCCTTTGGCCCCAGCGCCGCCGGGCATATTCGCCTGGGGCTGGTGCTGGGTAACGATGCGCTGGTCGATGCCTGCCAGCGCATCGCCCGCTGTGCCGGCGAGCTGATGCAAGGCTAAGCGACGGCGGCCAGACAACCTGTTTTGTGCAAGGAGAACACGAGTGAATGTACTGATCGTCCACGCTCACCCCGAGCCACAATCGTTTACCGCCGCACTGCGCGACCAGGCCGTGGAAACCTTCCGTGCCCAGGGCCACCAGGTGCAGGTCAGCGACTTGTACGCCATGGGCTGGAACCCGGTGGCCAGTGCCGAAGACTTTACCCAGCGTGAGAACCCGGAGTATCTGGTGTATGCCCTGGAGCAACGCCAGGGGGTCAAGCGCGGTGCCATTGCCGAGGACATCCAGCAGGAGCTGGACAAGCTGCTGTGGGCTGACCTGCTGGTGCTTAACTTCCCGATCTTCTGGTTCTCGGCGCCGGCCATGCTCAAGGGCTGGATCGACCGGGTGCTGGTGTCGGGGGTGTGCTATGGCGGCAAGCGCTTCTACGACCAGGGTGGTTTGGCGGGCAAGAAGGCGCTGGTGACCGTGACCCTGGGCGGGCGCGAGCACATGTTTGGCGAAGGGGCGATTCATGGGCCGCTGGAAGACATGTTGCGGCCGATTCTGCGGGGTACGCTGGCCTACGTGGGGTTCGAGGTGTTGCCGCCGTTCGTGGCCTGGCATGTGCCGTATATCAGCGATGAGGCGCGCCAGGGCTTCTTGCAGCAATACCGACAGCGGCTGGAGCAGCTCTCGGATGATCAGCCGCTGGTGTTCCCGCGGTTGGCGCAGTTCGATGAGGCTTTGTACCCGCTGACCTGACCTTTCTCCTGTACTGACCATAGGGGCCGCGTTGCGGCCCTTTCGCGACACAAGGCCGCTCCCACAAGGACAGCTCAGGCATCGAAGCTGACGGTAATCCTGTGGGAGCGGCCTTGTGTCGCGAAAGGGCTGCAAAGCAGCCCCAAAGATTCGGCAGGCTGTTGAGATCCACCTGCTAAAAAACGACCACCCACACATTCGGGGTATGTTCCCCCTCGGCAAATCCCCCGATAGTGAACCCATCGGCTCGATCCGGAGCATTCACACGATGGAGTTGCCATGCGCAAGGTACTGAAGGTGATGGGTGGTCTGCTGCTGGTGTCTGGCGCCAGCCTTGCCCAGGCGGCAGAGGTGGACAGCGGCAACACGCTGCGGTTGTACAACTGGACCGACTACATCGGCGAAACCACCTTGGCCGACTTCGAGAAGGCCACCGGCATCAAGGTCATCTACGACACCTTCGACGGCTACGAAACGGTACAGACCAAACTGCTCACCGGCCGTTCCGGTTACGACCTGGTCATGCTCAACGCCTCCCTGGTACCCCCGCTGATCAGCGCCGGGGTGTTCCAGGCGCTGGACAAGCAGCAACTGCCCAGCTGGCACAACCTCGACCAGCAAGTGGTTAACAACCTGCAGGGCTACGACCCAGGCCTCAAGTACTCGGCGCCCTACACCTGGGGCAGTTCGGGGGTCACTTACAACGTCGACAAGATCACCGCACGCATGCCCGACGCCCCCATCGGCTCGCTGGCCATGCTGTTCGACCCCAAGATCGTCTCGCGCTTCGCCGACTGTGGCGTCACCCTGATGGACGCGCCCACCGAGGTCATCCCGCTGGCCCTGCAATACCTGGGCAAGGACCCGCGCAGCGCATCTGCGGCCGACCTCAAGGCTGCCGAACAACTGCTGCTGAGCATCCGCCCCTACATTCGCAAGTTCGACTCGGTCAACTACCTCACCAGCCTGCCCAATGGCGATGTCTGCCTGGCACTGACCTGGTCTGGCGACTACGCCACCGCCCAGGCCCGTGCGGTGGAGGCGAAGAAGGACATCAAGCTGTCGTTCTTCATCCCCCAGGAAGGCTCGTTGATCTGGTTCGACAACCTGTACATCCCCAAGGATGCGTCGCACACGGCCAACGCCCACCGCTTCATCGAGTTTTTGCTGCAGCCGCAGACCATGGCCAAGGTCACCGACTACATCCACTACGCCAACAGCAACGCCGCCGCCACAGCGCTGGTGCATGACGACATCCGCCAGGACCCGGCCATCTACCCCGATTCATCCACCCGCGAACGCCTGTTCGCGCAGAAAAACCAGAGCCCCAAGGACATGCGCGCCATTACCCGGGTCTGGAGCACGGTCAAGACCGGTTTCTGAACACTGCCCAACGATTCCCGCCAAGGAGCTGCCCATGGCCACCCCAAGCAAAGCATTCGCCATCGCCCACGACCCGCTGGTGGAAGCCGACAAGGCCCACTACATGCACGGCTACCATGTGTTCGACGAGCACCGCGAGCAAGGCGCACTGAACATCGTCGCCGGCGAGGGCGCGTACATTCGCGACACCCACGGCAACCGCTTCCTTGATGCTGTTGGCGGCATGTGGTGCACCAACATCGGCCTGGGCCGTGAGGAAATGGCCTTGGCCATCGCCGACCAGGTGCGCCAACTGGCCTATTCCAACCCGTTCTCCGACATGGCCAACGATGTGGCCATCGAGCTGTGCCAGAAACTTGCGCAGCTGGCCCCCGGCGACCTGAACCATGTGTTCCTCACCACCGGCGGCTCGACCGCTGTCGACACCGCCTACCGGCTGATCCAGTACTACCAGAACTGCCGCGGCAAGCCACACAAGAAGCACATCATTGCTCGCTACAACGCCTACCACGGCTCCACCACCCTGACCATGTCGATCGGCAACAAGGCCGCCGACCGGGTGCCGGAGTTCGATTATCACCATGACCTGATCCACCACGTCTCCAACCCCAACCCGTACCGTGCGCCGGACGACATGGACGAGGCCGAGTTCCTCGACTTCCTGGTGGCCGAGTTCGAGGACAAGATCCTCTCGCTGGGCGCCGACAACGTGGCGGCGTTCTTCGCCGAGCCAATCATGGGGTCGGGCGGGGTGATCATTCCGCCCCAAGGCTATTTCCAGCGCATGTGGCAGCTGTGCCAGACCTACGACATCTTGTTCGTCGCCGACGAGGTGGTGACCTCGTTCGGGCGCCTGGGTACCTTCTTCGCCAGCGAGGAACTGTTTGGCGTTACCCCCGACATCATCACCACCGCCAAGGGCCTGACCTCGGCCTACCTGCCGCTGGGCGCGTGCATTTTCTCCGAGCGCATCTGGCAGGTTATCGCCGAGCCGGGCAAGGGCCGTTGCTTCACCCATGGTTTCACGTACAGCGGTCACCCGGTGTGCTGCACGGCGGCGCTGAAGAACATCGAGATCATCGAGCGCGAGCAGTTGCTGGAGCACGTCAAGGACGTTGGCAGCTATCTGGAGCAACGCCTGCAAAGCCTGCGCGAGTTGCCGCTGGTGGGCGATGTGCGTTGCATGAAGCTGATGGCCTGCGTCGAGTTCGTGGCCGACAAGGCCAGCAAGGCGCTGTTCCCGGATGAGGTGAACATCGGCGAGCGTATCCACAGCAAGGCCCAGGCCAAGGGGCTGCTGGTACGCCCGATCATGCACCTGAACGTGATGTCGCCGCCGTTGATCATCACCCATGCGCAGGTGGATGAAATCGTCGAGACCCTGCGCCAGTGCATCATCGAAACCGCGCGCGAACTCACCGCGCTTGGCCTGTACCGGGGCCGATGAGCCTGGCGCAAAGGGCTGTGCGGGGGCGTGCCTGGCAGGCTAGACTGCCGGGCATGACCCAGGCCACCCCCGACACCCCGCTTACCCTCACCATGGGCGCGCTGCAGCAATGGCATGCGGCGTTGCAGCGCGCGCTGGCCAATAGCGAAACGCCTGAGGCGCTGGAGTATGTGGCCGCTGCCATCGGCCAGCTGGTGCAGGTGGAATCGATGATGATCAGCCTGGAGTGCCAGGGGCGGGCGCCGCAGCTGTTGTACCAGCAAGGCATCCCCGAACTGCACCGTGCCGCTGTGCTGGAACGCTACTTCAGCGCCGGCTACCTGCTTGACCCGTTCTGCCTGGCCGTGCAAGGCGGCCTGGCAGAAGGCTTTTACCACCTGCAGGAAATCGCCCCCGACAACTTCCTCGACAGCGACTACTACAAGGCTTATTACCTGGCCACCGGTTGCAGCGAAGACAGCTACTACATCGTCGACCTCAGCGCGGGTCGCAAGCTGTCATTGAGCCTGTTCCAAGGTTGCAGCGGTACGCCCCTGAGTGCCGGGCAGGTCGACCTGCTGCGGGCGCTGGAGCCGATGGTGCGCGAACTGCTGGGGCGCTATGCCCGGCATAACCTGGAGCCTGGCACCGCATCGGTTGAGCGCGGCGGCTTGCAGGCGGCGTTCGACAGCTTTGGCTGCCAGGTGCTGACCGACCGCGAGCGCGAGGTGGCACACATGATTCTGCGCGGACACTCGGTAAAATCCACCGCGCTGGAGCTGGGTATCTCGCCTGAGACGGTGCGCATGCACCGCAAGAACCTGTACCTGAAGCTGGAGATCAACTCCCAGTCCGAGTTGTTTGCACGGTTTATCGACTGGTTGCGTCAGGGGAGTGCGGTGGTGGTCGCTTGATGCTTTTCTGTTAGCTTTTTTCGTCAGAAACTGCCTTTTGTTAAAGTTTTCGCAACGCCGTTAGTCAATTCGTGCGTACCCGGTTAGCGTTTTCGCGTAAATTCTTTTAATTGGTAGTGTTTTCGTACCGAAGGTAAAGGATTCAGCAATGCAGGTAGGCTTCAAGGCGTTGGCCGATCGGTATGGCATCACGATGGTGCAGCCGCTTCGCGTCGAATCGATGATCGGGACGACCCGGGTGAGCCGTGACAGCGACGGGCTCATTGTGAATCAGTACCCGCCAAGCTATCGGCCATCCGACAGCTTTGCAGGCCATTTCGAATTCGGTCTTAAGTACGAGGAAATTCACCTCGAATTCTTTGCGCGCTTGTTCGCAGCCGTGGGGCCTGAGCCGATCGAGGCCTGGTGCAGGCAATCCCCCTTTGGCCAGTTTGCCCGGCGTACCGGTTTTTTCTACGAATGGCTCACCGCAACCCGTCTGGATATACCGGATATTGGCAATGGTGCTTACTGCGATGCTGTTGCCAGCCAAAAGTACTTGGTACGTACCCTGCCATTGCGTGTGCGTCGCTGGCGGGTAAATGACAACCTGCCTGGCACGCCTGGCTTTTGCCCGATGTTGCGCCGTACTGAGGAGATTCAAAACGCGTTGGCATTCGACCTGACGGCTGCGCTGGGTGAACTCGACCAGGCATTTGGTGCCGACATTCTGATGCGCAGTGCGAGTTGGTTGACCTTCAAGGAGTCGCGCGCCAGCTTTCTGATCGAAAAAGAAGCCGACCAAGCTGACAGAATCCAACGGTTTGCACATGTCATTGCCAGGTACTGTGGCATTGTCGAAGAGCCGTTGAGCGAGCGAACACTGCACAAATTACAGGCCGGGATATTGGGGCACGAAGCGCTTGGCCTAGGGTTGCGGCAGTCCCCTGTTTTTGTTGGGCAAGCGACCATGCGCGAAGATATCGTGCACTACATTGCGCCCCATTACACGCAGGTCGCGGAGCTGATTGAGGGGCTCAAGGCCTTCGAAGCTGCTACACGGGGTGCTGAATCATTAGCCAGAGCTGCAGTTTTGGCATTCGGCTTCGTGTACATCCACCCAATGCGTGATGGCAACGGTCGGATTCATCGGTTTCTCATCAACGACACCTTGATTCGTGACAAGGCCATGCCGGCTGGGGTCATCCTGCCGGTGTCTGCCACGATCACCAGCTCAATCGCATTTCGTGTGGGCTACGACCAAGTGCTGGATGTTTTTTCCAGGCCGTTCATGCAGCGCTATGGGGCGTCGTACCGTTTCGGCAAAACCACTACATACGCTGACGGCACGTCGAGCAACTTCATGTTCGATGAGTACGATGATGCAGCCGTAGCCTGGCGATACCCGGACTTGACCGCACACGTGCTGTATACCGCTCAGGTCGTTGCGCAAACCGTGCGCAAGGAAATGGCCGATGAAGCGCGGGTGCTGGTGGTATTCCGGCGTGCACAGGAGCGCCTGAAGGACGTGCTGGAAATGCCCGATCAGGATGCCAATCGCATCATCCGCTCGCTCAAGGAAAACGGCTGGCACGTGTCCGGTAAATTGAAAAAAGCTTATCCACAACTGGAGGATGCTGCGCGGGCCGAGCGCGTTGTGCAGGCTGTGCGCTCGGCTTTCGAAGGCGACCTATAGGGTGCTTAGCGGGAGGCCAGTCGAGCCTCCAGCGCGGCGATGTGCGCCTGCAGCCGTTCATGTTCCAGGCGCTCGGCGCTGATGTCTTCGAACACGCTGATCAGGTGTTCCGGCTCGCCATTGGCATGGCGCTGCAACGAGGTGCGGGCGCGGACCCAGATGTACGCGCCGTTCTTGTGGCGCACGCGCTTTTCCACTTCGTAGCGCTCGGTTTCACCGGCCAGCATGCGTTGTAACAGCTGCAGGTTCTGCGCCAGGTCGTCAGCGTGGGTGATCTGCTGGAAGGTCATGCCGTAGAGCTCTTCGGCGCGGTAGCCCAGCAGCTCGCACAGGCTGTTGTTGACCCGCTGCCAGGTGCCGTCCGGGTCGATGTAGGCGAGGGCGCCCCAGGCCAGTTCGAAGATTGCCCGGAAGCGTTCCTCGCTTTGGCTCAGCGCCTGTTGGGCCACCTGGCGCTCGGTGTTGTCCATGCTGATGCCGACCATTTTCACCGAGCGCCCGGCGCTGTCGCGCACTACGGTGGCGCGGGAGGAAATCCAGCGTATTTCGCCATCGGGGCGGGTGATGCGGAAGTCGCACTCACAACCCGTGCCTTCGGCTACCGCCTCGGCGTACATCGCCTGCATGCGCTGCACGTCTTCGTCGGGCAGGTGCTTCCAGAAGTCTTCGTTGTGGTGCACCGGCCAGCCGTACACCTGCTCGACGTTAGGCGAGTAGGTGACTTCGTCGCTGATCAGGTTCCACTCCCAGGTGACGATGCGCGCGCCTTCCTGGGCCAGCTTCATGCGCGTTTCGCTTTCCATGATCTCGGCGGTCAGGCGCCGGCGCAGGTCGGTCATCGGCAGTTCGACCACCTGCGGTTGCTGGATGTTCTGCAGGGCTTCGTCGCCATAGCGTAGCCAGATCCAGTTGACCTTGAGAAAGTCGGCCAGCTTGCGCAGGTTGTCGTAGTCGATCTCGCCGCCACGGGTCCACTTGTGCACTGCGGTGCGCGAGATGCCCAAGGCCGTGCCCACGGCTTGCAGGGTCAGCTTGTGATGCTCAAGCAGTTCCTTGAGGCGGAAGGCAAAGCTGTTTTCCAACATCGGCAGGGTGTCCTGATCTGGGCCAAGAGCCTGCCAGTATACGCAAGCCGTCAACTTTTGGTTGACGGCCTTTGCAACGCTAACTTACAGATCCAGCACCAGCCGCGCCGTACGGGCGCGCGAGACGCACAGCATGATGCTCTGCTGGGCAGCCTTCTCCTCGTCGCTCAGGTACTGGTCATAATGCTCGGCCTCGCCCTCCAGAATGGCGGTCTCGCACGTACCGCACACGCCTTCGCGGCACAGGCACTCGACCTTGGCGGCCTTGGACTTTTCAATGGCCTGCAGAATGGTCATGCCTTCTTCCACCTGCAACTCCACGCCCGACTGCGCCAGCACCACGGTAAAGGCGCTGCCGGTGACGGGGGTGGCGGCAAACTGTTCCCAATGCACGCGGTGCTCGGCAATGCCGGCCTGGGCCGCGCAGGCGATGACCGCGTCGATCAGTGGTTTGGGGCCGCACACGTACAGGTGCGCTTGCTCGTCCAGCCCGGCGCACAAGGCGGCCAGGTCGAGCTTGCGGTCGAGGCTGTCGATGTAGAAACGGGTATTGGCCGCGTGCGGGCCATTGGCCAGTTGCTCCTGAAACGCGCCGTGTTCCGGTGCGCGGAAGGCATAGTGCAGCTCGTAGTCGGTGCTGCCGCCTTCCAGCTCATGCAGTTGCGCGAGGAACGGGGTAATGCCGATACCGCCGGCAATCAGCACATGGCGGCCAGCAGAAGGGTCCAGGGCAAACAGGTTGTTGGGCGACGAAATGGTCAGGCGGGTGCCGACTTCCACCTGCTGGTGCATGAACGCCGAGCCGCCCTTGGACTGCTCTTCCAGGCGCACGCCAATCTGGTAGCTGCGGGTGTCGCGCGGGTCGCTCATCAGCGAGTAGGCGTTGCTGAACTGGCTGCCGTCGGCGCCTTGCATCTGCACGATGACGTGGCTGCCACCGGTGAAGGCGGGCATCGCCGCGCCGTCTTCGCGGGCCAGGGTAAAGCGCTTGATCAGCGGCGTGGCGTGTTCCACGTCGGTTACGCGGACGCTGAACATTTCATAAGTGTTGGCCATGGTTCACCTCGACTGCCGGGGTGCGCGGCAGGCCCTGCCGCGCACCTTTACATGCACATTAACGTGGAGCGGTTGCCATCAATCGTCGAGGTGGGCCACGGCGATCAGGTTGTGGAAGTGGGCGATGCCGTGTTCGCTCATGCCGCTGCGCTCGCGGTCGGCCATGATGCGGCCCTGGCCACGGTAGCCACGCGATTTCAGGCCCTTTTGCACGCTTTCGACCAGGCGCAGGTCTTCTGGGCGGAACACTTCGCGGTACCAGTCGATCAGCTTCTGCTGCTCTTCAGTGATGTCCTTGTTGAGGAAGTAGATGTCGTAGTGCTGCAGGGTGGTTTCGGCATCGACCGGGAACTCGTAGATCACGGTCATGAAGTTGGCCCCTGGCGGCACGTTGAACATGGTGCATGGCCAGGCCCAGAAGCCGGCGAACGACGGGTCTTTCACGTTTTCGTCGAACTTGAACGACTGCTCCGAAGGCTTGGCCAGGCCGTACTGCAGGGTCCAGTTGCCGTGCAGGCTGTGGCTGTACTGGCCAACGTCCACCGAGTCGGAAAAGCCCGGGTGCGCCGGGGCGCAGTGGTAGCACTCCAGGTAGTTGTCGACGATCGACTTCCAGTTGGCCGGGGTGTCGCTGACGAAGCGCGCGGCCAGGTGCAGGTCGTCGATTACCGCGCAGGCTTCACGCATGCGGGCTTGCATACCTGGCAGCTGGTCTTCGACGGAGCCGGCGTCCATGTCCATGTTGATGAAGATGAACCCGGCGTATTCTTCTACGCGCAGCTGCACCAGGGTGGAATTTTCCTTGTCGAAGTTGACCACGTTGTCGCAGTTGCGGGCGTGGGCCAGCTCGCCGTCGAGCTTGAAGGTCCAGGCGTGGTACGGGCAGGTGATGACGTTCTTGGCCTTGCCGCTGCCGCTGAGCAGCTGGTGGCCACGGTGCGGGCAGACGTTGTAGAACGCACGCAGCACGCTGTCACGGCCGCGCACGACAATGATGCTTTCGCCAATCACTTCGCGGGTGATGTAGGCGTTGTTGTCTGCCACTTCGCTGCGGTGGCCCACGCAGATCCAGCTGCGGGCAAAGATGGCTTCTTTCTCGTGCTCGAACACGGCGGCCTGGGTGTAGAAGTTGGCCGGGATGGTGAAGGCCTCGTCGGCATTCGCGCAGAAATCGGCGGGCAGGCGTTTGAAGTCGTTCATGACAGGTATCTCACAAGCTCGGTTTATAGTTGTTGGTTAACGCGTATCTGTTGGTTAACAGATCAGGCAAAAAAATTTGCAGCCTTGCAAAGGGGCTGTGGCACAGCCCCGATGATTCAATCAATGCACGGCAGCAGCGCTGCGCGGGGCATGCTCGGTGGGTTCCTCTCCAGCCATGCGTGCAGCTTCTTCCTCGATGACGTGGGCCGATACCTGGCCGTAGTCAGCGATCATCCACTTGAAGAAGCCGTAGATCTTCACCAGCAAAATCACCATGAACGGGATCGCGGTCAGCACCACGGCCGTCTTCATGGTCGACAGCGAGGCCTTGGCGAACAGCATGGCCAGCGGCACCAGGGTCAGCACCACGCACCAGAACAGGCGGTGGGTTGGCGTCGGGTCGTCGCCTTCACGCAGGTTGCGGGTGCTGGTGGCGGCCACCGCGTAGGCTGCGGCATCCATGTGCGAAGCACAGAAGATGGCCATGATGAACAGGTACACACCGAGGAACACCTGGCCCCACGGCAAGGCCAGCAACAAGTGCGTCACGGCCGATTCGCCGCCTTGTTCAGCGAGCATCTTCGGTACATCCACCGCGCCGGTGATGAACTGGTGCATGCTGTAGCTTTCCAGCGCGCCGAAGAAGAACCAGCAACCGAAGCTGCCACCCAGCAGCAGGGCCAGCACCACTTCCTTGATCTGCCGGCCACGCGAAACGCGGGTGACGAACATGGCCACGCCTGGTGCGTACGACACCCACCACAGCCAGTAGAACACCGTCCAGTTGCGGGTGAAGGCGCCGTCGCCGGCCGGGTCGGTGAACAGGCTCATGTGCACGTAGTTCTGGATCATCAGGCCAATCGAGTTGGCGGTGTTGTTGATGGTGAACTGGGTCGGGCCGACCAGCAGGATCACGGCAGCAAACACCAGCGCGCCGATGCACACCATCTTGCTCAGGCGCTGCAGGCCACCATCGATACCGATGTACGAGCTGAGCGAGAACATCACCGCCACGCCACCGATCACCATCAGTTGCACGGTGAAGGTGTCTGGGGTGCCGGTCAGGTCATGCAGGCCACGGGTGAGGGTAGAAGCGGTCAGGGCCAGCGACACGGTCAGTGCGCCCATCATGGTCAGCAGGAAGATCAGGTCGACGCTGCGGCCCACCGGGCCGGTGGCCTTGAAGCCGGTCACCGCTTCGACGATCGAGGCCAGGTTCAGGCCGCTCTTCTTGCGTACATGGAAGTGATAAGCCATGGCCAGCGAAGCCAGGGCGTAGATCGACCAGGCGCTGATACCCCAGTGGAAGAACGAGTAGCCGACGCTGTATTCCAGCGCCTTCGGGGTGGCGGCGGCGATGTTCAGGCCCGGGGTCTGGTAGTAGTAGGCCCACTCCATCACACCCCAGTAGAGGGTCGACGACCCCATGCCGGCGCAGATGAACATGAACACCCAGGTGGCGGTGGCATATTCCGGCTTGCCACTGCCCAGGCGGATGTTGCCGTACTTGCTGAAGGCCAGGTACAGCACGGCCAGGGTACTGGCGAACACCAGCACCTGCACGCTGGTACCGAAGGTGCGGGTGGACAGCTCGAACAACTGGTTGGCGGCGCTTTCAGCCTGGGCGGGGAAGGCTGCAAGGCCAATCACGGTGAGCAGTACGGCAATCAGGCTCACGGTAATCAGGAACACATCAATCTTTTTATTCTTGTGCGACATCATCGTCTCCTGGACGTTGGCGTACTTGTTATACCCGGCAGGCATCCGGGGTACTGCGGTGCTGCTCCTTCCTTGGTTGTTAACCTTTAGTTGACTAGAATCTAACGGTTAACAGATTTTGCATACAATCCACGCCGCTCGCAAGAGGCAAGGGGCCGATTGTCAGACAGTTCTGACAATCGGCCCCTGTGCATCAGGCTTCGACCAGTGCGGTAATGGCCTGGCCCACTTGTTGGGTGGACTGCTGGCCACCCATGTCGCGGGTCACCTCACCGGCGGCGATGACCTGCTCGATGGCCTTGAGGATGTCGTCGTGGGCGGCGCGGTAACGTGGATCGGCGCCGTCGTTGCCGAGGAAGTCCAGCATCAGTGCGCCCGACCAGATCATCGCGATCGGGTTGGCGATGTTCTTGCCGTAGATGTCTGGTGCCGAGCCGTGTACCGGTTCGAACAGCGACGGGAACTTGCGCTCGGGGTTGAGGTTGGCGGACGGTGCGATGCCGATGGTGCCAGCGCAGGCCGGGCCGAGGTCGGACAGGATGTCGCCAAACAGGTTCGAGGCTACAACCACGTCGAAGCGGTCGGGCTGCAGCACGAAGCGGGCGCAGAGGATATCAATGTGCTGCTTGTCCCAGCTGATTTCCGGATAATTGGCAGCCATGGCTGCGGTGCGCTCGTCCCAGTACGGCATGCTCACGGCCATGCCGTTGGACTTGGTGGCCGAGGTGACGTGCTTGCGCTCGCGGGTCTGGGCCACGTCGAAGGCATACTTGAGGATGCGGTCGACACCGCGGCGGGTGAACACCGACTCCTGCAGCACGAACTCGTTCTCGGTGCCTTCGAACATGCGGCCACCCAGGGAGGAGTATTCGCCTTCGGTGTTTTCGCGGATGACCACGAAGTCGATGTCACCTGGCTCACGGCCAGCCAGCGGGCACGGCACGCCCGGGAACAGGCGCACCGGGCGAATGTTCACGTACTGGTCGAAATCGCGGCGGAACTTGAGCAGCGAACCCCACAGCGAGATGTGGTCCGGCACCTTGTCTGGCCAGCCCACGGCACCGAAGTACAGGGCGTCGAAGTCCTTGAGCTGTTCGAACCAGTCGTCCGGCATCATCTTGCCGTGGGCCAGGTAGTAATCGCAGCTGGCCCACTCGAAGAACTCGAAGCTGATATCCAGGCCGTGCTTGCGCGCAGCGGCCTCGACCACGCGAATGCCTTCTGGCAGTACTTCGTTGCCGATGCCGTCGCCAGGGATTGCCGCGATTCTGAAGGTCTTGCTCATGGGGTGCACTCGTTGTCTAGGGAACAGGTGCTGGCCATGCTATAAGGGCTTGCTTCGGAGATAATCTGGCCAATCATGGATTCTTGGAACACGCTACGTGAATAATCTGCCCAGCCTCGACGACCTCAACATTTTCCTGCAGGTGGCCAAACGTGCCAGCTTCGCGGCCGTGGCCGACGAGTTGGGTATGTCGGCGGCGTACATCAGCAAACGCATTCGCATGCTCGAACAAACCCTGGAGGTGCGGCTGCTGCACCGCACCACACGGCGGGTAACGGTGAGCGAGGAGGGCGAGCGGGTGTATCAATGGGCGTTGCAGATATTCGATGCCGTGCAGCGCATGGGCGATGACATCAGCGCCCAGCACCGCGAGCCGGCCGGCCAGCTGCGTATTGCCAGCAGCCTGGGGCTGGGCCGGCGCTTCGTGGCGCCGGCCTTGTCGGAGCTGGCCGAACGCTACCCGCGACTGGACATTCGCCTGGACGTGCACGACCGCCTGGTGGACCTGATTGCGGAGGGCGTGGACCTGGACATCCGCGTGGGTAATGCCATTGCCCCCAACCTGATTGCCAAGCCGCTGGCGCGTAACCGCCGGGTGCTGTGCGCCGCGCCGGCCTACCTGGCGCGGCGCGGTACGCCCAAGGTGCTGGGCGACCTGGCCAGCCATGATTGCCTGGTAATCAAGGAGCGTGATCACCCGTTTGGTGTGTGGCAACTGATGGGGCCTAACGGCGAAGAAAGCGTGCGGGTGACCGGCGGCCTGTCGACCAACCATGGCGAAGTGGCGCACCAGTGGTGCTTGGACGGGCGGGGAATACTGCTGCGGTCGTGGTGGGACGTGCACGACAGCCTGCAGGACGGGCGGCTGGTGCAGGTGCTGGAGGACTATCACCAGCCAGCGGATATCTGGGCGGTGTACACCTCGCCGCTGGCCAGTTCGGCCAAGGTGCGGGTGGCGGTGGACTTTTTTCGGCAGTACTTTGCCGAGCGTTACAGCTTGCCGGGGTAGGCCGCT
>NZ_LUVY01000024.1:0-68238 GCF_002992185.1 Pseudomonas sp. LLC-1
CCCACAAAAGTCAAAAGCATATCGGGTAAGCCTTCATGCCACCGGTATCCGGGAAACTGCCTTCACTTCCCTTAACGCCAAACTCGACTGGATCGAGGCAATCCCCGGCTGCCTGCGCAACACCTCTTCCACAAACCGCCCATAACTCTCCAGATCAGTCGCCAAAACCGTCAGTACATAGTCAGCCTCGCCGGTCACCTTGTGGCACGACAACACCTGCGGCAGCTTCAGAATCACCTGCTCGAACTCATCCGGCGCTTCGGCCGAGTGGTTACCAAAACGCACCTGGGCAAACGCCATCACGTCGTAGCCCAGCTTCCGGCGGTCAAGGTTGGCCTGGTAGTCCTTGATGATGCCCAGCTCTTCCAGGCGTTTGCGTCGGCGCCAGCAAGGCGTCACGGTCATCGACAGGCGCTCGCCCAGCGCAGCACTCGACAGGGTGCCGTCTTCCTGTAAAAGACGCAGCAGCTCGCGGTCGGTGTCGTCCAGTTGTTCAATGGCAAAAGCTTTGCTCATAACAGGCTGACTCTGTGAATACTTTGCTCAATCATCGGGTGCGAATGAGCATAAAGCAAAGCATTTTCAGCGTGCTCTCGCGAAAATTGGTTATCCGGTAACCCCTTGAAAAAGGACATTCGCGTGCTGACAGTCTTTAGCAACAACCACCGCTTGCACCACGGCTCGGAACTCAAGGACGGCGCCATCACGCCCTCGTTCGAAAACCCCCGGCGCGCCGACACCGTGCTGGCCCGGGTGCACAGCACCGGCCTGGGCGATGTGATTGCCGAGCAATCCTTCGACCGCGCCTGCTATGTGGCGGCGCACAGCGAGCGCTACGTCACCTTCCTGGAAACCGCCTGGTCGGAATGGGCCGCCACCGGCAAGCGCCATGATGCACTGCCGCTGGTATGGCCGGTGCGTGACCTGGCCATCGACCGCGAACCCGGCTTCATCGACGGCAAGCTGGGTTTCTATGCCATGGACGCGGGTGCGCCGATCACGGCCGGCACCTGGGAGGCCGTGCGCAGCAGCGCCAACGTTGCCCTCACCGGCATGCAGCGCATCATCGACGGCGCCAACAGTGCCTTCGCCCTGTGCCGTCCACCGGGGCACCATGCGGCTCGCGAATACATGGGTGGCTATTGCTACCTGAACAACGCCGCCATCGCTGCAGAGCGCTGCCTCAGCCAGGGCGCCAGGCGTGTGGCGGTGCTGGACGTGGACTTCCACCATGGCAACGGCACACAGAACATCTTCTACGACCGCCCTGACGTGTTCTTCGCCTCCCTGCATGGCGACCCGCATGTGTCCTACCCGTACTTCTCCGGCTACGCCCATGAGCAGGGCGCAGGTGCGGGCGAGGGATTCAACGCCAACTACCCGATGGGTAAAGGCACGCGCTGGGCGCAGTACCAGCCAGCCCTGCAGGACGCGCTCAAGCGCATCGTCGCGCACAAGCCCGAATTCCTGGTGGTGTCGCTTGGTGTGGACACGTTCGAGGATGACCCGATCAGCCACTTCAAGCTCACCAGCGAAGACTTCCTGCGCATGGGCGCCGAGATCGCCAGTGCCGGCATCCCGACCCTGTTCGTGATGGAAGGCGGCTACATGGTCGACGAAATCGGCATCAATGCGGTGAACACCCTGCAAGGGTTCGAAAGCGCGCGCTGACCGGCACAACACCCCGTGGCCAGGCCCCGTGCAGGCCTGGCACGGCGTAGCACAACCTGCAGACCAACAATAACAAGAGGTCGCCATGCAAGACATGCCCGCAAGCCTTGAGCAAAGCAAACCGGTAACGCCCGACCGTGACGGGCACCTGCAACGCACACTGGAAAACCGCCACATCCAGCTGATTTCCATCGGCGGCGCCATCGGCACGGGCCTGTTCATGGGCTCGGGCAAGGTGATTGCGCTGTCCGGTACCTCGATCCTGCTGGTGTACGCCATTCTCGGGTTCTTCGTGTTCCTCGTCATGCGCGCCATGGGCGAGCTGCTGTTGTCCGACCTGCGCTTCAAGTCGTTTGCCGATATCGTCGCCCATTACCTGGGCCCGCGCGCCGGCTTCGTGCTGAGCTGGTCGTACTGGCTGAGCTGGAGTGTGGCGGTGGTGGGGGACGTGGTCGTAGTGGCCGGGTTCTTCCAGTACTGGTACCCGGACACGCCAGCCTGGGTGCCGGCGTTCTTCACCCTGTTCGTGCTGCTGGGGCTGAACATGCTGGCGGTCCGTATATTTGGTGAGGTGGAGTTCTGGTTCGGCATCATCAAGATCGTCGCCATCGTGCTACTCATCATCACGGCGGCGGTGATGATCGCCACGTCCTATACCTCGCCCAATGGTGTGGTGGCCTCGCTGTCCAATGTGGTCGCGCCGGGCGCCGTGTTGCCCCATGGCATCAGCGGTTTCTTCGCCGGGTTCCAGATTGCCGTGTTCTCGTTTGCCGGTACCGAGCTGATCGGCACCACGGCGGCAGAAGCGAAAAACCCGCAGCGCTCGCTGCCCAAGGCGATCAACACCATCCCGCTGCGCATCCTGCTGTTCTACATCCTGGCGCTGGTGTGCATCATCAGCGTGGTGTCGTGGGCAGAAGTGCCGGCCAACCGCAGCCCCTTCGTCGAACTGTTCCTGCTGGCGGGCTTCCCGGCGGCGGCAGGCATGATCAACTTCGTGGTGCTGACGTCGGCAGCGTCCTCGGCAAACAGTGGGGTCTATTCGGGGTGCCGGATGCTGTTCGGCCTGGCCGAGCGGCGTAACGCGCCGGCCGTGTTCGCCAGGCTTTCGGCACTCAGTGTGCCGGTATACAGCCTGGTGTTTTCCGGGGTGTGCATGGTGATCGGGCTGAGCCTGCTGTTCATCATTCCCGAGGTGATGACGGTGTTTACACTGATCTCGACGGTGTCG
Organism: Pseudomonas sp. LLC-1; assembly: GCF_002992185.1. Classification (NCBI taxonomy): domain Bacteria; kingdom Pseudomonadati; phylum Pseudomonadota; class Gammaproteobacteria; order Pseudomonadales; family Pseudomonadaceae; genus Pseudomonas; species Pseudomonas sp. LLC-1. The sequence goes on from NZ_LUVY01000024.1 coordinate 2,903, forward strand.
GCGATTCTGGTGATTTTCACCTGGTCGATGATCCTTGCGGCGTACCTTGCCTACCGCAAGCGCAACCCGGCCGCGCACCAGGCTTCGCAGTTCAAGCTGCCGGGCGGGGTGCCGATGGCGGTCACCAGCATGGTTTTTCTCGCCTTTGTGTTGGTGCTGTTGGCGTTGCAACCGGATACCCGGTTGGCGCTGTGCGTGATGCCGTTGTGGTTCGTGTTCCTGTTGGTGGCTTACCACCGTCGCACTCAACCACATATCTGAGCCGATCACATACCCTGTGGGAGCGGGCGAGCCCGCGAACACCGGCGTAGCCGGTGCCATGTACCGAGTCGCCTGCTTCGCGGGCATGCCCGCTCCCACAGGACCTGTGTCAGGCGAACAACTGCATATACCTCCCGGTATATGGACAGCCCATCACCTTGCCGCATAGCTTAACCCCTCGACGGGGCGCACCTTGCACACGCCATAACAACAACGATGCCCCGTGACCTTTCAGTCCTGCCAACCCGACAACTCTAAAAATGAGGCGGCAAATGGAAAGCATCGGCACCTATGTCATCTACGTCATCATGGTGTGCGCGGTATTGGGTGCGGTGGCATCCATTTATAATCCCGAGGGCGAGCTGGGCCAGGAGTTCATCGCCGGCCTGCACAGCATCGGCCCCATCTTCATCCCGGTAGCGGGCATCATGGCGGCGATCCCCTACATTTCGGCGGGCATCAGCCATGTGATCGCGCCGCTGTTCCTGGCCATCGGTGCCGACCCCGGCATTGCCGGCCCCATCTTCATCGCCTCGGACATGGGCGGCTATCAGCTGGCCAAGGCCTTGGCGCAAAGCCCCGAAGGCTGGATCCTGGGCCTGATTACCGGCTTTCAGTGCGGCGCCACGATCATCTTCGTCATCCCGGTGGGGCTGGCCATGTTGCGCAAGGTCGACCACAAGTACATGGCCCTGGGGATCATGGCCGGGCTGCTGACCATCCCGCTGAGCATCATGATCATCGCCATGGCCATGCAGGCCCTGGGCCTGAGCGTGCGCCCCGACATCGCCACCACTGGCGCCGCCACCCAGGCGCTGCACTTCACCTGGGCGATGCTGCTGCGCAACCTGATGCCGCTGATTTTGTTCTGTATCGCCCTGGCGGCGGCGTTGCGCTATTTCCCGACGCTGATGGTGTACCTGTTCCTCAAGCTCGGCCAGTTCATGTACATCGCCGTGGTGCTGGTGCTGGTGGCGTCCATCGTGCAGTACTTCACCGGCCTGTTCAGCCACCTGTTCGGCAGTTGGGGGTTCGCGCCAATCATTGCCGACGCCGACGACCAGTTCCGTGCCCTGGAAATAGCCGGCTACATCGGCCTGATGCTGTGCGGTGCGTTCCCCATGGTGCACCTGCTCAAGCGCTTCCTGGCGCGGCCGATCGAGCGGGTGGCCTCGCGCTTTTGCATGTCCGGTGTCGGTGCGGCCGGGGTGCTGGCGGCCTCGGCCAATATCCTGGCCATGTTCCGGCTGGTCAGCGAAATGCCGCCCAAGGACAAGGTGCTGGTGATCGCCTTTTCGGTGTGCGCCGCCTTTACCTTTGGCGACCACATGGCCTTCTCGGCCAACTTCCAGCCCTCGCTGATACTGCCGCTGATGATCGGCAAGCTCAGTGGTGGCTTGATCGCCATGCTGCTGGCCAGTTGGCTGGCGGTGCCCAAGGCGCAGGAGATGGGGCGCCAGGATGATGCCGCTGGTGCGTTCAAGGTAGCGGCCGAGCCGTCCTGAGCCAAAAACGTCATGCACATGATCCGGAGCGTCCAGGGCGCCCCGGATTTTGTGCTTTTTGCCAATCAAGCCGGTAAGGTCGCACAGGCCTTCCGTGCACGAGAGCGTGGTGAACAATGACAAAAGATGAGGCGAAGGGGCTGGCGGCGGTAATCGAGGCGATCGGCAGCGAGCGACTGGGGCCGGCGCTGGATGCCTGGCTGCGGAGCACGCTGGCGTTCGACATGAGTTGCGCTTACCTGTTCCAGTTCAACCAGCCTGCGCTGCTGGTGCATAACGGCTACAACCATTCGGTAACCGAGCGCACCCTGAATGCCTACGTGCGAGGCGGTTACCTGCTCGATCCTTTCTACGTTGCCTGCGTCAACGAGCATCCGGCCGGGGTGTGGCGCATGAGCGAGCTGGCGCCTGACTGCTTCTTCTCTTCGGGCTTTGCCATCTCCAAGGATATCCACCCTTGTGTGTCGTCCGACTACGGCACGGCGGTAGAAGAGGTGGGCTTCATCATGCCGTTGCGGCCCCAGGTGGCGATGGTCTATTCGCTGATGCGCAACCACGGCAGTGGCGATTTCAGTGCTGTTGAAATGGAGCTGCTGGCGGGCATGGCGCCACTGCTGGCGTCGGTGTTCGGTCAGCATTGCCGGTTGCGTTATGCCGATTGCCTGCGCGCTACGCCGGAGGGGGCGGTGTTGGAGGATGCCTTTGTCGAGATCCTGCAAGGGCAGTTGACCGAGACCCAGCGCCTGATCGCCAAGTTGCTGTTGCAGGGGCACAGCAATGCGTCGATTGCGCGGCAGCTGAGTATTTCCGATGGGACGGTGAAGGTGCACAAGCACAACATCTACCAGCGTCTGGAGATTTCCACCAACGCCGAGTTGTTCCGCCTGTTCATCGACTACCTGGCCAAGGCCTGATAAAGCAAAGGGCCGCTTTGCGGCCCATCGCCGGCAAGCCAGCTCCCACACCGACCGCACTGACCTCAAGCCAAGCGCCGTACCTGTGGGAGCTGGCTTGCCGGCGATGGGCTGCAACGCAGCCCCGGGATGTGAAAGCAGCAGGTTATTTGAACAGCGGGCTCAGGTGCTCGCTCAGGTAGATGCCCTGAGGGTCAAGCTGCCGGCGCAAATTACGGAAGTCCTCAGCCCGCGGGTAGATGGCACTCACATCCTCACCGGTCAGGAAGTGCAGCTTGCCCCAGTGCGGCCTGGCGCCATACGAGCGCAGAATCTGATCCACCGCCCGCAGGTAGTCCCAGTAATCGGTACCCGGTTGGCCAGACACCGAAATGGTCACGCTGTCCTGCTCGAAGAACGGGCTCATCCATGCGCCGTCACCGGCCGTGAAACGGTACTCGATGGGGTAGATGGCCTCGGGGAAGTCCTCCAGCATCAGCTTGCGCACTGCCCGCAGCGCTTCCTTGCTGTGTCGCAGTGGCACGGCGTATTCCAGTTCGTGGAAGTTGGGCAGGTACTCGATCGGGTACACATCCGAGCTGTATGCCACTTTCTCGAACTCGCTCTCCCAGGCCGGGCGGTCGGTAATGTCCATGACCTTCACTTCGCACACGTCGGTAGTGCGCCCGGTGGTGGAGGTGGCGGCAGTATCGGGCAGGCAATAGCAGTGGCGGCTTTGTTCGTAGGGGCACCAGAAGAAGCTGAAGTGGCGGTGCGTGCGCGCCAGCTCATCGTGCTTTTCCATCACGCTTTCGAAGTCTTCGCGCCAGATGCGCTCGTGCAGGTTGAAGCTGTCGGTTACCTGCAAGGTCAGTTCCGAAACGATGCCCAGCACGCCAAGAGAAACCCGGCCAGCCTGCAGCAGGTCGGGGGTGCTTTCGTCCACCACAAGGATTTCGCCATTAGGCTGCACCAGCTTCATGCCAACGATGGACGAAGCCAGGTTGCCCAAGGTAAGGCCGGTGCCGTGGGTGCCGGTGGTCAGGGCGCCGGCAATCGACTGGCTGTCGATGTCGCCCTGGTTGACCATCGACAAGCCCGCTGCACGCAGTGCCTTGCCAAAGGCATTGATGGTGGTGCCGGCGGCAGCGGTGACGCGCTTTTTCTCAGGGTCGATGTGGCGCACGCCACTCATGTTGGCCAGGCTCAGGTGCAGGCCATTGGTCAGCGCCACCGGGGTAAAGGAATGTCCGGAACCGGCCACGCGCACATTCATGCCATTGCTGCTGGCCTGGTTCACCATCGAACACAGTTCGTCTTCACTGGCTGGCGCCCCGCGTGCTGCACGGATGCAGGACTGGTTGCCGGCCCAGTTGCGCCAATGCGCGTGTTCCAGGCCAAATTCGTTGATGTGCATGTTGTTGGAAGAGGTGGTCACGTTGGTCTCTCCTGCTTGTTGTTCTTCTGCTCAGATGGCCGTGTAGCCGTTGTCGGCAAACAGGTGTGCGCCGTTGACGAAACTGGCGTCGTCACTGGCCAGGAACAAGGCTGCGCTGGCCACTTCCGAAGGCTCGCACAAGCGCCCCTGGGCGGCTGCAATGGCTTCTTCGCTCACATCCACGCCATGCCGGCGCAGCATGTCGATCTCGCGCAGGCCGTGGGCGGTGGCGATAAAGCCTGGGCAAATGGCGTTGGCGCGGATGCCCCGGTCACGGAACTCCACGGCGATGGCCCGGGCGAACATGTGCGTGGCGCCCTTGCTGGTGCAATACAGCACCTCCATGGGTGTGCCCACCACAGCCGAGATGGATGAGGTGCAGACGATGCTGCCGCCACCGGCGGCCAGCATGCCCGGCAGGACGGCGCGGGTGACCAGGAACATGCTTTTCACGTTCACTGCCATCACCCGGTCCCACTCTTCTTCGCTGGTGTCCAGAAAGGGCAGGGCGGCGAGGATGCCGGCGTGGTTCATCAGCACGGTAATGTGCCCGAAGGCTTGCTCTACAGCCGCCACTGCCGCCTTCACTTGCTGTGCGTCCGACACATCGGCCGCCGCGAAAATAACGTCGTGGCCTGCATCGCGCAGTGCCCGGGCTACCTCGGCGCCCTTGCTGCCTGGCAGGTCGACAATGCCCACCCGAGCCCCTTCAGCTGCAAACAGCTGCGATGCAGCCAGCCCGCAGCCCCCCGCGCCGCCAGTAATCAGCGCTACCTTGCCGTTGAGACGTCCCGCCATGTTCGACTCCCGTTGTTTGTTATTGATCTGTTCTTGCAGCCCGGGCGTTTCGCGATTCGCGTGGCGGAGCATGAAACAGAACAACGGGAACATCCATATACCGATGGGTATACGGGCGGCGGGCTAGTGGTTTTGCCGTTCGATCAACGTCAGGCACCGCTGCACGACCGGGCTCACATCACCCTTGCGGCGGCTGAGGATGATCGGGCTGACCGCGCCGCTATCCAGCAAACCGACATACTCGATATCGGTACGGTGCTGCTGTTGCACCGACGCCGGCACCAGGGTCACCCCCACGCCCACCGCCACCAGGCCGATGGCGGTTTGCAGTTCGTTGGCCCACTGGCTGACGCGGATGCTCATGCCGTGCTGGGCGAACAGCGCCAGTACGTGGTCGGCATAACTGGGTCGGGGGTTGGCCGGATAGAGGATGAAGGCCTCGCTCGCCAGCTGGGCAAGGCTAAGCGGGCTGCCCGCCAGCGGGTGGCCCTTGGGCAGCACGGCCACCAGCGGGTCCTCGCGCAATACCTGTTGCGCAATGGCCGCGTCATCGATGCGAATACGCCCGAAGGCGATGTCGATGCGCCCGCTCTTCAACGCTTCCACCTGCTGCAGCGTGGTCATCTCGCTCAGGCCCAGTTCCAGCTCGCTGTCCTGGCGCAGCTCGCGGATCAGCTCCGGCAGCACGTTGTACAGGGTCGAGGGGGCAAAGCCGATGCCCAGCCACTGGCGCTGGCCCTGGCCAATGCGCCGGGTGTTGTCGCTGATATTCTGCAATTGCTGCAACACGGTGCAGGTCTGCTCATAGAAGAAGCGACCCGCCTCGGTCAGCCGCAGCGGGCGTTCGCGCACCACCAGCAGGGTACCGAGCTGGTCCTCCAGTTGGCTGATCTGCCGGCTCAGTGGTGGCTGGGCAATGTGCAGCAGCTCGGCGGCGCGGGTGAAGTTGAGGGTTTCGGCCAGGACTTTGAAGTAACGCAGGTGGCGCAGCTCCACAAGACCTCCAGGGTATGGTGGGAGATTCATTTGATATTGGACGGTCATCAGGGTCTCGCGCAATCCTTGAACAAGCAAGTAAATGCACCATTCGGGATTGCCACTGGCAGCCCGACCTGACGGGACCTGGCTACAATGACAAGCGCGCTGATTGAACGCATAGAAGCAATTATCGTCGACCTGCCGACCATTCGCCCGCACAAGCTGGCAATGCACACCATGCAGCAACAGACCCTGGTGGTATTGCGCGTGCGCTGCAGCGATGGTGTGGAAGGTATCGGCGAGGCCACCACCATCGGCGGCCTGGCCTATGGCTACGAAAGCCCCGAGGGCATCAAGGCCAATATCGACGCGCACCTGGCCCCGGCGCTGATCGGCCTGGCGGCAGACAATATCAACGCCGCCATGCTCAAGCTGGACAAGCTGGCCAAGGGCAATACCTTTGCCAAATCGGGTATCGAAAGCGCGTTGCTCGACGCCCAGGGCAAGCGCCTGGGCCTGCCGGTCAGCGAACTGCTGGGCGGCCGTGTGCGTGACAGCCTGGAAGTGGCCTGGACCCTGGCCAGTGGCGACACCGCCCGCGACATCGCCGAAGCCCAGCACATGCTGGAAATTCGCCGTCACCGTGTGTTCAAGCTGAAGATCGGCGCCAACCCGGTGGAGCAGGACCTCAAGCACGTGGTGGCCATCAAGCGTGAGCTGGGCGACAGCGCCAGCGTGCGCGTCGACGTCAACCAGTACTGGGACGAATCCCAGGCCATTCGCGCCTGCCAGGTACTGGGCGACAACGGCATCGACCTGATCGAACAACCGATTTCACGCATCAACCGGGGTGGCCAGGTGCGCCTGAACCAGCGCAGCCCGGCACCGATCATGGCCGATGAATCGATTGAAAGCGTCGAGGACGCCTTCAGCCTGGCCGCCGATGGTGCGGCCAGCATCTTCGCGCTGAAGATCGCCAAGAACGGTGGCCCGCGTGCCGTGCTGCGTACTGCGCAAATCGCCGAGGCCGCCGGTATCGCCCTGTATGGCGGCACCATGCTCGAAGGTTCGATCGGCACGTTGGCGTCGGCCCACGCCTTCCTCACCCTGCGTCAACTCACCTGGGGCACCGAGCTGTTCGGCCCGCTGCTGCTGACCGAAGAAATCGTCAACGAGCCGCCGCAGTACCGCGACTTCCAGCTGCACATTCCCCGTACCCCAGGCCTGGGCCTGACCCTGGACGAACAGCGCCTGGCGCGTTTCGCCCGTCGCTGATCAGCAAACAAGGAGATAATCATGCTGTTCCACGTGAAGATGACCGTGAAACTGCCCGTCGACATGGACCCGGCCAAGGCCGCCCGGCTCAAGGCCGACGAAAAGGAACTGGCCCAGCGCCTGCAGCGCGAAGGTACCTGGCGCCACCTGTGGCGCATTGCCGGGCACTATGCCAACTACAGCGTGTTCGATGTGCCCAGCGTCGAGGCGCTGCACGATACCCTGATGCAACTGCCGCTGTTCCCGTACATGGACATCGAGGTGAACGGCCTGTGCCGGCACCCTTCGTCGATCCACAGCGACGACCGCTGATTCGCACCTGACTACCCGACAAGAACAATACGAGGTAAGCACGATGACCGTGAAAATTTCCCACACTGCCGATGTTCAAGCCTTCTTCAACAAGGTGGCTGGCCTGGACCATGCCGAGGGCAACCCACGCTTCAAGCAGATCATCCTGCGTGTCCTGCAGGACACCGCGCGCCTGGTCGAAGACCTGGAAATCACCGAAGACGAATTCTGGCACGCCATTGACTACCTCAACCGCCTGGGCGGCCGTAACGAGGCGGGCCTGCTGGCCGCAGGCCTGGGTATCGAGCACTTCCTCGACCTGCTGCAAGACGCCAAGGACGCCGAAGCCGGCCTGAGTGGCGGCACACCGCGCACCATCGAAGGCCCGCTGTACGTGGCCGGTGCCCCGCTGGCGCAAGGCGAAGCGCGCATGGACGACGGCACCGACCCGGGTGTTGTGATGTTCCTTCAGGGCCAGGTGTTCGATGCCGATGGCAAGCCGCTGGCCGGTGCCACCGTCGACCTCTGGCACGCCAACACCCAGGGCACTTATTCGTACTTCGATTCGACCCAGTCCGAATACAACCTGCGCCGCCGCATCATCACCGATGCCGAAGGCCGCTACCGTGCGCGCTCCATCGTGCCGTCGGGGTACGGCTGCGACCCGCAGGGCCCGACCCAGGAATGCCTGGACCTGCTCGGCCGCCACGGCCAGCGCCCGGCGCACGTGCACTTCTTCATCTCGGCGCCTGGGTACCGTCACCTGACCACGCAGATCAACTTCGAGGGCGACAAGTACCTGTGGGATGACTTCGCCTACGCCACCCGTGACGGGCTGATTGGCGAGCTGCGCTTTGTCGAAGATGCCGCTGCCGCGCGTGATCGCGGTGTTCAGGGCGAGCGCTTTGCCGAACTGGCGTTCGACTTCCACCTGCAGGCAGCTGCAGCGCCGGAGGCCGAAGCGCGCAGCCATCGGCCGCGTGCATTGCAGGAAGGCTGAGTTCTAGCCTGGATTCACAGTGTTTTGGCCTGGGCCTTTCCGTGCGGGGAGGGCCTGGGCTTTTTGCTGTCGGCCGCTTGTCATCTAGAATCGGCCTTTTACCCCGAGCCCGCACCATGCTCCCGATCGCATTGTTACCGACTACCGCCGACCAGGCCCCGCTGATCCGTAACCTCTACCAGTTCTATTCGTACGAGTCCTCCGACTGGGAGCAGGAAGACGTCGAAGTGGATGGCCGCTTCTACATCCACGACGAGCACCTGCAGCGCTACTGGCAGGACGACGGTTGGGGCGCCTACCTGGTGCTGGCGGACGGCTTCATCGCCGGTTTCGTACTGGTGGAACGCAGCGAGTTGCCGGGCATCGATGCCCTCGAACTGGCCGACCTGTTCATCCTGAAGAAATACCGCCGCCAGGGTATCGGCCAGGCGGTGGCGCTGCAGTTGCTGAGCGGCGAGGGCGACTGGTTGCTGCGCTGCTACGCACAGGATCCGCCAGCGGTGGCGTTCTGCAACGCTGTGCTGGCGAACCTGTCGCGCCCGGCACAGGCGATTGCCTTGGACGATGAGCCTGACTTGCTGAATTTCCTGGTGAGTGGCGCCCGCCATTGAGGCTTTATCCGTCTTCGTTCGTCCTTGAAGGGGAATAGCGAGATTTTTGTGAGCCACTTCACAAAATCGTCATGAGCGGCATAATGCCATCAACGCATTCCAAGACCCGGCCACAGCGTGTTGGGATCCCTTCTCATGCCCCTCGAGGGTTCAGGTAAAGTTCATGTCGCTAGCTGCAAACCCCGACATCATGTACCGGCTGTTGATCCAGAGCGTGGTGGACTACGCCATCTACCTGCTCACCCCCGAGGGTATTGTCGCCAACTGGAACCCCGGTGCCCAACGTGCCAAGGGCTACCATGCCGATGAAATTGTCGGCCAGCATTACTCGTTGTTTTACAGCGATGCCGAGCGTGCAGCCGGGCTGCCGGCGCTGAACCTGGAGCAAGCGCGCAGCACCGGGCGCTTTGAAGAAGTGGGTTCGCGCCTGCGTAAGGACGGCACTGCCTTTCACGCCCATGTGGTCATCGAAGCGGTGCACGACGATGCCGGGCAACTGGTGGGGTTCGCCAAGGTCACCCGTGACATTTCCGAGCGCCATCGCCAGGAGCAGGAGTTGTTGCAGGCCAAGGAACTGGCCGAGCAGTACAGCCAGGAAATGACCAAGCTGTCTCAGTTCCTGGATTCGGTGATTGCCAACATTCCTGCCAGCGTCATCGTCCAGGACCTGGAAAGCCAGCGCATCCTGTTGGCCAACCAGCAGGCCGAGCGCCTGTTCGGCGGGCCGGGGCGCAGCATGATCGGGCAGTTGCCTGGCGAGTGCCTGAGCCCGGCGGCGTCTGATTACCTTGAGCAGCAACTGGCCCGTGGTGCCCGTACTACCAAAGGCCACGCCGCCGAAACCCGGGTTGACACCGCCCGCGGCCCGCGCACCTTGCGCAGCCGTACCTTGCTCAGCCAGAACCGCGAGGGCCAGGCCGACTACGTGCTGTTCGTGGCCGAAGACGCCACTGAAGAGCTGGCCGCCCATGCGCAGATCCACCACATGGCACACCATGACGCGCTCACCGGGCTGCCCAACCGCACCCTGTTCCACGAGCGCCTGCGCCAGGCGCTTGTACGCGGAGACGAAAACGCCAAATTGACCGCCGCCCTGTGCCTGGATCTGGACAACTTCAAGAACATCAACGACTCGCTGGGCCATGCCTTTGGCGACAAGCTGCTGCGCGAGCTGGGCAAACGCCTGCGCCGCGAGTTGCGCGAGCACGACACCCTGGCCCGTCTGGGGGGTGACGAGTTTGCCGTGGTGCTGACCGGCCTGGATGGCCGGGATGCCGCGTGCAACACCGCGCAGCGGTTGATCAACGCCATCTGCCCGCCGTTCCAGATCGAGGGGCACCAGTTCACTGTGGGGGTGAGCATCGGCATTGCCATCGCCCCCGATGACCACGACCAGGCCGAGCAGCTGCTCGGTTATGCCGACATGGCGCTGTACGAGGCCAAGCGCAATGGCCGCAACCGCTACGAGTGTTTCGACGTAGAGCTGGACGTCGCGGCCCGCCAGCGCCGCCTGGTGGAAACCGACCTGCGTACCGCACTGCATCTGGGCCAGTTGCAGCTGCACTATCAGCCGGTGGTCGACCAGCAGACCAGCAGCGTTACCGGTTACGAGGCGTTGCTGCGCTGGGAGCACCCGACCCGTGGCATGGTCATGCCCATGGACTTCATCCCCATTGCCGAAGAAACCGGGCTGATCCACGAACTGGGCACGCGTGCACTGAACCTGGCTTGCCAGGAAGCGGCCAGTTGGGACAGCGAGCAGACCGTGTCGGTCAACCTGTCGGCGGTGCAGTTCAAAAATGGCAACCTTGTCCATATCGTCGCCCTGGCGCTGGCCGACTCCGGCCTGCCGCCGCAGCGGCTGGAGCTGGAAATTACCGAATCGGTACTGCTGGGCAACAGCGAGGAAAACGTGCGCACCTTGCGTGCGTTGAAAGACCTGGGTGTGTCCATTTCGCTGGATGACTTCGGGACCGGCTACTCATCGTTGGGGTACCTGCGGTCGTTCCCGTTCGACCGGATCAAGATCGACAAGTCGTTCGTGCACGACATGTGCGACAGCCGCGAAGCAATGTCGATCATTCGCGCCATCACCGACCTGTCCAACAGCCTGATGATCAAGACCACGGCCGAGGGGGTGGAGTCGGAAGAGCAGATGCGTCGGTTGGCGGCGGAAGGGTGTTCGCACTTTCAGGGTTACCTGTACGGGCGGCCGGCGCCGGCGAGCGAGCGGTTGAAGCAGGTCATTACGCCAGGCTGACGGCTTACGCGGTCGTACTCAAAATCTAAAAGCTTTTGCAGTCCTTGTGGGAGCGGGCGTGCCCGCGAACACCGGCGCAGCCGGTGCCAGCCACCGAGTTGATTTCTTCGCGGGCGCGCCCGCTCCCACAAGGCCCGTGTCGCGCTTATGAACTTCAGCTATTCCAATCCGGCGCAAACGGCGGGCTTACCACCCGCTGATCCTTCGGCAACCCGGCAATCGCCGCACGGTCTTCGTCATCCAGTTGCACGTCCAGCGCTGCCAGGTTGGCCAGTTGGTTTTCGCGGCTGCTGGCCTTGGGAATCGCTGCCACGCCATCCTGGTCCAGCAGCCACTTCAGCGCCACCTGGCTGGGCAGCACGCCGTGCTTGTGGGCAATCGCCTGGATCACCGGCTGCGCCGCCGCCTGGCCACGGGCCAGCGGGGTGTAGGCGGTGAGCAGCAGGTCATGGCGGCGCGCGTAATCAAGCAGCGGTTGCTGGTCGAGCAGCACGTGGTACTCCACCTGAATGGCCGACAACGGTGCGCCCAGGGTTTCCACCACCTGGCGCAGCAGCCCAAGCGGGAAGTTGGCCACGCCGATATGCCGCGCCTTGCCTTCGTCACGCAGTGCTACCAACGTTTCGATGCTGCGGGCCAGGTCCCAGTCCTGGCCGGGCCAGTGAATGTGGAACAGGTCGACGTGCTCGGTGCCCAGCGCGCGCAGGCTGTCTTCCAGTGACTGACGCATGGCCTTGGGTTCCAGGCGGTCCCACCACACCTTGGTGGTCAGGTGGATCTGCTCGCGTGGCACGTCGCTGTCGCGCAGGGCTTGGCCGACAGCCGCTTCGTTGTCGTAAGCGGTGGCGGTATCGATGTGCCGGTAACCCACGTCCAGCGCCTGGCGCACGGCCTGGGTGCACTCGATGCCGGTCATCGGCCAGGTGCCCAGGCCAATTGCGGGCAGGGCCAGGCCGTTACGGGTGGTGAGCCTTTGCATGTAAATTCCTTGTAGGGTGTGCAGGGGGCAGCGTCGATGGTCGACGATCAGCACGGCACGGACCATGCGCGCGGAGCACAAAGTGGTCGATCAGCGAACAGAAAATGCAGTGGGCCTGGACAAGCGGCAATTGAACTTCCTTATGCTGCGTCATCTCTTCTAGAATCCGAACTGTTGCACCCGCCAGGCCATGCCTGTGCGGCCTTCCCTGGGCGCTGCCTGCTGGCGCGCCGTCATCGAGAGAGCCATGAGTTCCAGCACACCGCTGTCCGGCGTCAACCAACCTCTGCGTGGCATCGCCCTCGTTGTGGTGGCGACGTTTCTGTTTGCCAGCCACGATGCCCTGTCCAAATTCCTCGGCGGCCTGTACCCGATCATCATGGTGGTGTGGGCACGCTATTTAGTGCATACGCTGCTGATGGCCGGCATCTTTCTGCCCAAGTCGGGTATGAACGTGCTACGCACCCGTCGGCCGCTGTTGCAGACGCTACGTGCCCTGAGCCTGCTCAGCACCAGCCTGTTGTTCACTACGGGCCTGCAATACCTGCCGCTGGCCGAGGCCACGGCAGTCAACTTCCTTGCCCCGGTGCTGGTCACCGCGTTGTCGGCACCGCTGCTGAAAGAGCGGGTGACGGTGGGGCAGTGGGTGGCGGTGGTGTTGGGCTTTATCGGCGTGCTGGTGGTGGTACACCCGGGGGGAGCAATGTTCACCCCTGCCATTCTGTACCCGTTCGGTTCGGCGCTGGGGTTCTGTTTCTACCAACTGCTGACGCGCATCCTGGCGGCGCACGACAGCCCGACCACCAGCAACTTCTATGCGGGGCTGTGCAACACCTTGGCGTTGAGTGCGCTGGTGCCATTCTTCTGGGAAATGCCGCGTTGGGACCATGCGTTGCTGATGCTGGCGTTGGGGGGCTTTGGCATGACGGCGCACCTGCTGCTGACCCAGGCCTTCCGCCATGCGGCGCCAGCGTTGCTGGCGCCGTTCAGCTACTGCCAGATCGTGTTTGCCGGGTTGCTCGGGTTCGTGATTTACAGCCAGGTGCCGGACACCTTGAGCCTGGTGGGCATTTCGGTGATTTGCCTCAGTGGGCTGGGGGCGGCGTGGATGCAGCGGCGTAAGTAAGAACCTGTACCGGCCCTATCGCCGGCAAGCCAGCTCCCACAGGTACTACACAGGCCTCGAAACCTGCGCAGTACTTGTGGGAGCTGGCTTGCCGGCGATGGGGCCCTTAAACGCGACCCTTCAATAACGCCAGCAACGAATCATCAAAGTCCCGCAGGGCATCTGTTTGCACCGCCCGCTCATCCTCGGCCACCCGCGCCACATCGCCCAGGCGCTTGCTCGCACGCCCTTCGGCACGGCCGATATAGGTCAGCTGATCATCGAAAAAACGCGCTAGCACGCGGCTCTCGATACCTGCACTGGCCAAACGGCTCTCAGTATCCAGCAGCACGATCACATCCGGGTGGTCGCCTAGCAGTGTGTCCAGATCGTCATAGAACGTCACTTCGGAGAACTGCTGTGCCAGTGAACGCGCCAGCCAGTCATAGGCCTGGCTTTCGCTGTTCAGGGTCGCCACCGGGACACGCTGGCCTGCTGCGGGTATGGCGCCCTGGGTACGGTGGCTGCTGAGATAGGCAAGGGTCGCCTCGGCATCCCGTCCCAGCAATACTGCCACTCGCTGGCCGGGGGCCAGGGCAACGTTGGAGATGGCCGTGGCCGAATAGAAGTGCCCGTAGGGCTGTGCGGTGTCCGTAGTGGCCGGGCTGGCACAACCGCCGAGGGCGGCCAGCAAGGCGAGCAGGGCAGCGATCATGCCGGATTTCATGGGGTGGTCCCTCAACGATTCAGTGAATGCCGCCATCTTCCGCCCGGGCTGGTCGCAACGGAACTTGATGGCATTCATGTTGGCTATCGATGAGGTCGATGTGTCACTGTGTGGCCATGAACTGCAGGATGCGCTCGCGCAGCCAGCGCTCGGCGGGGTCGTTGTCCTGGGCGCCGCTCCACACCATCGACAGCTCTGCCTCGGTGATATCGAACGGCGCCGGGTCGGCGCGCAAGCTGCCGTCGTCGGCCAGGGCGCAGGCGGCGTAGTCCGGCACCGTGGCGATCATCTCGGTATTGCGTAGCAGGGCACGCAGGCTGCCGAACTGCGGCACCGCCAGCACCACCTTGCGGCAACGGCCGATGCGCGCCAGGTCCAGGTCGATATTGCCGCTCATGTCGCCGGAGAACGACACCATCACATGCGGGCGGGCGCAGTATTCGTCGAGGGTCAGCGGGCCGGGGCGGTCGTCGGCGCGCAGCACCCGTACGCCGATGTTACGCAGCTTGCGGCGCTTGGCGGTGGCCGGCAGGTCGGTGGTGTAGCTCACACCGACCGAAATTTCACCGCTGGCCAGCAAGCCGGGCATCAGCAGGAAGTTGGCACGCCGTACCACCACGCTGATGTCCGGGGCCTCTTCGCGCAAGGCCTGCAGCAGGGCCGGGAACAGGCCGAATTCGGCATCGTCCGACAGGCCCAGGCGGAACACGTTGCAACTGCTGGCCGGGTCGAACTCGCGGGCGCGGCTGATGGCGGCGGAAATCACGTCCATGGCCGGGCCCAGCTCCCTGAAGATCTGCATGGCCCTTGGCGTGGGCTCCATGGCCCGGCCGCTACGGATCAGCAGCGGGTCGTCGAACAGCTCGCGCAGGCGGGCGAGGGCGGCGCTGACGGTGGACTGGGTGATGAACAGCTTTTCACCCACGCGGGTCAGGTTGCGTTCGATCATCAGGGCTTCGAACAGCACGAGCAGGTTCATGTCGACGCGGCGCAGGTCGTTGCGGTTCATTGGGCTCGGGTTCCGGGGGTAGAGGGCTTGGCGGTGTATTGAAGCATGGGGGCGGCCTGCTTGCCTTGTATGGATGTGCCGGCCAACGCCTGACAGAGCCAGCCTATCACCCCCTAACAGCCACTCTATTAGAAGTCTGCCCAAGCTCGGCTAGTCTTTCCCCTGGCCCCGCGAATTCCGCGAGGGGGCGGTGTGTCAGCACCTGCGTGCAAGACCGCACCGGCCCGCCGTGACAGCTTCGCAAGCCCCGTGTAGACCTGATGAGGGGTAGCACGAGCCCACACGCTCGGCTGAAAGAACACCTGGCATAGACCGGAAATCTGGATAACCGACCCAAAGGTACCCGCAGATGTCGAACGAATCGAAATGCCCGTTCCATCAAACCGCAGGTGGCGGCACCACCAACCGTGACTGGTGGCCTGACCAGCTCAACCTGAGAATTCTTCACCAACATTCGTCCAAGTCCAGCCCTGACCCGGACTTCGATTACGCCAAGGCGTTCAAGAGCCTGGACTTCCAGGCCCTGAAAAAAGACCTGACCGCCTTGATGACCGACTCGCAGGACTGGTGGCCCGCTGACTTCGGCCACTACGGCCCGCTGTTCATCCGCATGGCCTGGCACAGCGCCGGTACCTACCGCATTGGCGATGGCCGGGGTGGCGCCGGCTCGGGCCAGCAGCGTTTCGCCCCGCTCAACAGCTGGCCGGACAACGTCAGCCTGGACAAGGCCCGGCGCCTGCTGTGGCCGATCAAGCAAAAGTATGGCAACAAGATTTCCTGGGCCGACCTGATCGTGCTTACCGGCAACGTCGCTCTCGAATCCATGGGCTTCAAGACGTTCGGCTTCTCGGGCGGGCGCGCCGATGTGTGGGAGCCCGATGAAGACGTGTACTGGGGTTCGGAAAAGGTCTGGTTGGGGGGCGATACCCGCTACGGCAAGGACCAGGTCAAGGCCCAGCCGCCAGGCCAGGGCGACCTGGTGGCCGAGCCGGCCAAACATGGCGAAGAGCAGAACCGCGACCTGTCGGCCGAGCGCAACCTGGAAAACCCGCTGGCCGCCGTGCAGATGGGCCTGATCTACGTGAACCCGGAAGGGCCGGAAGGTAACCCCGACCCGGTGGCTTCGGGCAAGGACATCCGCGAGACCTTCGGCCGCATGGCCATGAACGACGAAGAAACCGTGGCGCTGATTGCAGGTGGCCACGCCTTCGGCAAAACCCACGGTGCCGGCCCCGCCGACAACGTCGGCCCCGAGCCTGAAGCCGCAGGCCTTGAACTGCAGGGCCTGGGCTGGGCGAACACGTTCGGCAGCGGCAAGGGCGGTGATGCCATCACCAGCGGGCTGGAGGTGATCTGGACGTCGACCCCGACGAAGTGGAGCAACGAGTACCTCAACAACCTGTTCAACTTCGAGTGGGAGCTGACCAAAAGCCCCGCGGGCGCTCATCAGTGGCGGCCAAAAGAAGGCAAGGGCGCAGGCACCGTACCGGATGCGCACGACCCGGGGAAAAAGCACGCACCGTCCATGCTGACCTCCGACCTGGCGCTGCGCTTCGACCCGATCTACGAACCGATCGCCCGCCGCTTCAAGGACAACCCCGAGCAGTTGGCGGATGCGTTCGCCCGCGCCTGGTACAAGCTGATCCACCGCGACATGGGCCCGCTGGCGCGTTACCTGGGCCCGGAAATGCCCAATGAAGAGCTGCTGTGGCAGGACCCGTTGCCCAAAGCTGAGGCATCCACTGTCAGTGAACAAGACATTGCGGCCCTCAAGGCCAAGGTTTTAGCGTCGGGCTTGAGTGTGGGCGAGCTGGTTTCCACCGCTTGGGCATCGGCCTCGACCTTCCGTGGCTCCGACAAGCGCGGTGGTGCCAATGGCGCCCGCTTGCGCCTGGCGCCGCAGAAGGGCTGGGCTGCAAACCAGGGTGTAGACAAGGTGCTGGCGGCGCTGGAGAAGATTCAGGCCGACTTCAACAATGGCGGTAAAAAGGTCTCGATGGCCGACCTGATCGTGCTGGCAGGTACCGCCGCCGTTGAAAAGGCCGCCAAGGATGCCGGCTACAGTGGCAGCGTTGGGTTCCGCCCGGGCCGTGTCGATGCGTCCCAGGCGCAGACCGATGTCGAATCGTTTGCCGTGCTGGAACCGTTGGCCGATGGTTTCCGCAACTTCACCAAGGCTCGCTACAGCGTCAAGGCCGAGAAGCTGTTGCTGGACAAGGCCCAGTTGCTGACCCTGACCGCACCGGAGCTGACCGTGCTGATCGGTGGCCTGCGCGTGCTGGGCGCCAACCATGGCGGCAGCAAGCAGGGCGTGTTCACCGACAAGCCCGGCACCTTGAGCAATGACTTCTTCCGCAACCTGCTGGACATGGGCGTGGAATGGAAGGCGACTTCGGCAGACAACGAAAGCTTCGAAGGCCGCGATCGCAAGACGGGGCAGGTGAAGTGGACCGGTAGCCGGGTTGACCTGGTGTTTGGTTCGCATGCCCAGTTACGGGCGTTGAGTGAGGTGTATGGCAGCAGTGATGGGGGGGACAAGTTCGTCCGGGACTTTGTGGCCGCGTGGCAGAAGGTCATGGAGCTGGACCGCTTTGACCTGAAGTAGCAGTGTTTCCGGGGGCGCATCGCGCCCCCTTTGCAGTGGCCATCCCGCCAATTCCAGGTCGGATAGATACAAAAGCGTCCTCGTCGGTTCTGTTGCAATGCTTCTCAGGCGGCAAGCCTGAACAGCGTGCTCACAACGACAAGGAACCCCGACCATGCAAATGCCCAAGACCCTGAAAATCCGCAATGGCGACAAGGTGCAGCCAACCTTCTCGGCCCAGGAATATGCGGCCCGCCATGCCCGGCTGCGGGCCTACATGGACGAGCAGGACATCGAAGCGGCGATCTTCACGTCGTACCACAACGTCAACTACTACAGCGATTTTCTCTACTGCTCGTTCGGCCGCCCCTATGCACTGGTGATCACCCAGGACAAGGTGGTCTCGATCAGTGCCAATATCGACGGCGGGCAACCCTGGCGGCGCACGGTGGGCACTGACAACATCGTCTACACCGACTGGCAGCGCGACAACTTCTTCGTCGCCATCCAGCAGGCCCTGCCGCTGGCCTCGCGCATCGGCGTGGAACATGACCACCTCAACCTGCAGAACCACGGCAAGCTCGCCGCTTGCTACCCCAAGGCCGAGTTGGTAGACATCGGTGCACCCTGCATGCGCATGCGCATGATCAAATCGGCCGAGGAGCAGGCGCTGATTCGCCATGGCGCGCAGGTGGCCGATATCGGCGGTGCGGCGGTGGTAGAGGCGCTGCGCGATCAAGTGCCTGAATATGAAGTGGCATTGCATGCCACCCAGGCGATGGTACGGGAAATTGCCAGGCGCTTCCCCGATGCCGAGCTGATGGACACCTGGACCTGGTTCCAGTCCGGGCTCAACACCGACGGTGCGCACAACCCGGTAACCAGCCGCCGCGTGGGCAAGGGTGAAATCCTCAGCCTCAACTGCTTCCCGATGATCGCTGGCTACTACACCGCGCTGGAGCGCACACTGTTCCTCGACCACTGCCCGGACGAGCACCTGCGCCTGTGGCAGGCCAACGTCGAGGTACACGAGGCCGGCTTGAAGCTGGTACGTCCGGGCATGCGCTGCAGCGATATCGCCCGTGAACTGAACGAGATTTTCCTGCGCCACGACCTGCTGCAATACCGCACCTTCGGTTATGGCCACTCGTTCGGCACCTTGAGCCACTATTACGGCCGCGAAGCCGGGCTGGAGCTGCGCGAAGACATCGACACGGTGCTGGAGCCGGGCATGGTGGTGTCGATCGAACCGATGATCATGCTGCCTGAAGGGCGACCGGGGGCAGGTGGGTATCGCGAGCATGACATCCTGATCGTCAACGACAGCGGCGCCGAGAACATCACCAAGTTCCCGTATGGGCCGGAGCACAACATCATTCGCAAGTAAGCACCGTTGGTGCCTCGTCGCGGCTTCAGCCGCGACGAGGCCAGCCCAGACAACAAAAAAATCACTGTATGACCACCAGACCCTGCCTCCAATTAAAAGAACCAGAGGGTACCCGTCATGTCCAGCACCACACTTGACCCATCCACCGTCGACGGCCCCGCGCTCAGTGCCGAACGCCAGGCCCTGCGCAAGGCCGCCCGGGCCAGCTTCATGGGCAACTTCGTCGAGTGGTTCGACTACGCCGCCTACGGCTACCTGGCCACCATCATCGCCGCCACCTTCTTCCCGCAAACCGACAAGACCACCGGCTTGCTGGCCACCTTTGCAGTGTTTGCCCTGTCGTTCCTGGTGCGGCCACTGGGCGGCATTGTCTGGGGCCATTTCGGCGACCGTCATGGCCGGCGCAACGCACTGTCGTGGTCGATCCTGATCATGTCGGTATCCACCTTTTGCATTGGCCTGTTGCCCGGTTATGCGCAAATCGGCCTGTGGGCACCCTGCCTGCTGTTGCTGATCCGCCTGGTGCAGGGCTTTTCGGCTTCGGGCGAATACGCCGGTGCCGCCGCGTTTCTGGCTGAATACGCCCCGCCTGGCCGGCGTGGCTTGTACACCAGCATCGTGCCGGCCAGCACGGCAGCGGGGTTGCTGTTTGGTGCGGCATTCGTGGCGGTACTGCACGAGCTGCTCAGCAGCGAAGCCCTGCATGAATGGGGCTGGCGGCTGCCGTTCCTGCTGGCGGCGCCGTTTGGCCTGGTGGGGCGGTATATCCGCATGAGCCTGCAGGACACCCCCAAGTTTCTGGAGATGGAGCAGCGCCTGGAAAACAAAGCCTGCATGGCGCGGGCGCCAATACGCGAGCTGATGAGCCAGCACCGTCGCAGCCTGGGCATCGGCATTGGCGTTACCTGCCTGAACGCCGTGGCGTTCTACCTGCTGCTTAGCTACATGCCGACCTACCTGTCCACTGAAATGGGCATGAGCGAGCGGGATTCGTTCATTGCCTCGACGGTGTCGCTGGCCACCTATATCGGCTTGATCTTCCTGATGGGGCGTTTGTCCGACCAGTTTGGCCGCAAGACCATGCTGGTGGTGGCGTCGCTGTTGTTCCTGGGGCTGACCGTGCCGTTGTTCCGCCTGCTCGATGGGCAGCCGCTGGTGGTGATCCTGGCGATCCAGATTTGCTTCGGGGCGATACTGGCGATGAACGACGGGACCTTGCCGTGCCTGCTGGCGGAGATTTTCCCGACCCGAGTACGTTTCAGTGGCTTTGCCCTGAGCTTCAATCTGGCCAACGCGCTGTTTGGCGGGACTGCGCCGTTCATTGCCACCTGGCTGATACAGGTGACGGGCAGCAAGCTGGCACCGGCGGGGTATTTGCTGGCGGCGGCACTGGTGGCGCTGGTGGCTATGCTGATGTGTCGGGAGACGGCCCACTCGGCTCTGGAGGATTGATCAGCCTGTACTGGCCCTATCGCCGGCAAGCCAGCTCCCACAGGTACAACACAGGTCCTGAAACCGGTGGAGACCTTGTGGGAGCTGGCTTGCCGGCGATAGGGCCGGTGCGAAAAACACAGCTTTGAATCAATGCAAAGAGGCCTGCCGCCGCTCCCCCAGCGGCGACAACCCGAAGAATCGGCTATAGCTCTTGGAAAAATGCGCCGGCGAACTGAACCCGCAAGCCAGTGCCACTTCACGCACCTGTACATCGCTGCGCAGCAGCAACTCCCGCGCCCTCGACAGCCGTAACTCCAGGTAATACTGGCTGGGCGTACGCTGCAGGTACTTGTGAAACAGCCGCTCCAACTGGCGCACGGTCACTTCATTGAGGCTGGCCAGCTCTTCCAGCCCCAGCGGTTCTTCCAGGTTGGCTTCCATGATCGCCACCACCTGGCTCAGCTTGGGTTGGGCGCTGCCCAACAGGGTGCGCAGCGGCACCCGCTGGCGCTCGCGCTCGCCACGCATGCGGTCGCACAGCAACAGCTCGGCAGCCTTGGCCGCGATGTCCTGGCCGCCAACCTCGCGGGCCACCAGTTGCAGCATCATGTCCATGGCTGCCACACCGCCCGAGCAGGTATAGCGGTCGCGGTCCAGTTCGAACAGCTGGCTGGAGATCACGATGCCGGGGAAGTGTGCCTGCAATGTCGGCAAGTCTTCCCAGTGGATGGTGCAGCGGTAGCCCTTTAGCAGCTCGGCCTTGGCCAGCAGGTAGCTGCCGGTACAGATACCGCCCAAAGGCATGTGTTGGCGGGCCAGCTGGCGCAACCAGTCGATCAACGGGCGGTTACCACGACTACGGTCGATGGGGTTGGCACCCACCACCAGCAGGGCATCCAGTGCGGGCGCGTTGGCGATGCTGTAGTCGGGCAAGACGCGCATGCCGTTGCTGGCCGTCACTGGCGCATCGTCTGCTGCGATGAGCACACTGCGAAACAGTGGCTTGCGCGCGGCCAGGTTGGCCATGCGCAAGGTTTCTACCGCCGAGGCCAGGCCGATGGTGGTGAAATTGGGCAAAATCAGAAAGCCGAAGGTCTTCGCGGAACAACTCTTTACAATAGACGGCGATGGGGTTGCAGAAGCGGGGTGGACCATTGCGCTGTTCCTGTGCAAGCTGAGGCATAGTTCGTCAGGGGCAGTGAGAAAATACAGCCTCGCGTGGTTCTTGTTGTTATAGGTCGTTGCCGGGTCGATCTTACACCCCCGGCGCAGCGACCAGGAATGGCCCCGCCGGCTGGCAGGGCCGACAGTGATTGCACAGAGAAGGTGATCGTTCGTGAACCCCGAATCCATGCTGGCGGCATTGCCAGGCTACGCCATGTCGCCCGAGTCGATCCAGGTGCTGCCCGATGCCAAGGCCTACCGCGCCTGCCTGTTCGAGCGCATCCGCGCTGCAACCCGGCGCATCGTCATCGTTGCGTTGTACTTGCAGGAAGACGAGGCCGGCCAGGAAGTGCTGGATGCCTTGTACCAGGCCAAGGCCGAGCGGCCGGGCCTGGAAATTACCATCGTGGTCGACTGGTTCCGTGCCCGCCGTGGCCTGCTCGGGGCCGGTCGCCAGCCGGGTAACGCCGCCTGGTACCAGGCTCAGCGCCAGTTGCGCGGGCTGGATATCGTCATTCACGGGGTGCCGGTGCAGACCCGCGAGTTGTTTGGTGTGTTGCACCTGAAGGGCAGCATCATCGACGACTGTGTGATCTACACCGGCGCCAGCCTGAACAACGTGTACCTGCACCGCTTCGACCGTTATCGCCTGGACCGCTATCACCTGTTCCAGTCGCCGGCGCTGGCCGACGCCATGGTCGGCCTGGTCGGGCGCCTGCTGCACCACACCGCCACACCGCGCCTCGACTTGCCCGCACCACCCGCCACCCGTAGCCTGCGCGGCGACATCCGGCGCTTGCGTGCGCGGTTGCGCCGCATGGCGTACGAGGCACCGGCCGCCGTGCCTGGGGAGGGGTTGCGGGTGGTGCCACTGTTGGGCGTGGGCCGTGGCAACCCGTTGAACCGGGCGCTGTGTGCCCTGCTGGCGGCGGCGCGCACGCACATCATCATCAGCACGCCGTATTTCAACCCGCCACGGGTGGTGATGCGCGAGCTCGATCATGCGCTGGAGCGGGGCGTGCATGTTGAGCTGATCGTGGGTGACCGCACGGCCAACGACTTCTACATCGCCCCCGGTGAGCCGTTCAGTGCCAGTGGCGCTTTGCCTTATCTGTATGAAGACAACCTGCGAGCCTTCGCCCGGCGCCGCCACGCGGCCATTACCCGTGGCCAGCTGGAAGTGCGGATCTGGAACGATCCCGGGCATACCTTCCACGCCAAGGGCGTGTGGGTCGACCAGCGCTATTCGCTGCTGACCGGCAACAACCTGAACCCGCGCGGGTTCAACCTGGACCTTGAGAACGGCCTGCTCATCGATGACCCACAGGGGCAGTGGCTGGCGCCACGGGCAGCGGAGTTGAACGAACTGCGCCGGTACGCGCCAAAAATCGGCTCTGCAGCGGCGCTGGGGGTGAAGGCCGAACATCCCAAGGAAGTACGCAAGTTTCTGCGCCGGCTGCGCTTTAGCCGGCTGGAGCCGTTGATCAAGCGTGTGCTCTGAGGTTTGCCGGGGCGTCAGGCCGCAGCTTTGGCCTTCTCGGCCGAGGCTGCCTCGGCCTGCTTCTTGCTCCGAGGGTTGAGCTGCGACACCGCGAACAGCACCACCGCCAGCCCGACGACCTGATACAGCGAAATGTCTTCACTCAGAATCGCCCACGACGCCAGTACTGTCAGCACAGGCCCGAGGTTGCCCACCGCTGCCGTATGGGTAGGCCCCAGCCGCTGGATCGCCAGCGCCACCCAGTAGATTGGCAACACCGTGGAAAACACGGCCATCAATCCGGCATTGGCCCACACCGCGCCCGGCAGCTGCCACAACTGCCCCACCGGTGCCACCAGCAGGTAATGCGTCAGCACCATGAGTGAAGACGCAGTGCCGCACAGCCCGGCCAGGCGCATCGAGCCCATACGCTTGAGCATCATCCCGGTGCCCGAGTAATAGAGCGCGTAAGTTACCGCACTGGCGAACACCCACAGCGAGCCGAGCACCACCTGGCTGCCAGCCCCGGCGACGCTGACGTCGTGGACAAAGGCGATGCCAAGCCCCAGGTAGCAGAGGCCCATGGCAGACAAGGTGCGCAGGCTTGGTCGCTCACGCAGGGCGATGGCCTGGAACACCAGCACCAGGGTCGGGTAAGTGAACAGTATCAGCCGTTCCAGCCCGGCACTGATGTACTGCAAACCATAGAAATCGAAAAGGCTGGCCAGGTAGTAGCCGAGCAGCCCAAGCAAGGCGACCCGTAACCCGTCACCCAGGTTGAGTGGCGAGCTGCCCTGAGTGCGGCTGGCCCATACCAGCCAGGCAAACAGCGGCAGTGACAGCCCCATGCGCATTGCCAGCAAGCTGATGGCGTCCACGTGGCCCGCCGCATAGGCGAGTTTGACGAAGATGGCCTTGAAGCTGAAACCCAGTGCCGCCAGCACGGCGTAGAGGGCACCACTTTGCAACTGGCGCTGGATCAGGCTGCGTAATGCGTTCATGGGGGGCTCGCGGCAGAAAATGACAGGGTTATTCTGAACAGAAGGCGCACGCGCTAGAATCGCTTTTTTTCGAACAGGGTGTTCGTTTCTGGAGAAGGCTATGCCGTTCGACCTGACGGATCTGCGTCTGCTGCTTGCCATCGCTGCCACGGGCAGCCTGAGCAAGGCGGCTGCGACTTTCCCGGTGGCTGTGTCGGCCGCCAGCAATCGTTTACGGCTGCTGGAAGAGCGCTGCGGGCTGGCGCTGTTCGTCCGCAATGCCGGTGGCATGCAACTGACGCCTTCCGGGCGGTTGGTGCTTGAGGGGGCACGCGGTGTGCTTGCCGAAGCGCAGAAATTGCAAGGCACCTTGAAAGAACTTTCGGGTGAGCGCCGAATCACGTTGCGCCTGGCGGCGTCCACCGTTACCAACAGCACGTTGTTGCCCGCCGTGTTGGGGCCGTTTCTGGCGGACTACCCGGAAGTCGACCTGCAACTGGTGGAGCACAAGAGCGTGGACGTGCTGCGGGTGGTGATTGCCAACGAGTGCGAGATCGGTGTGTATGACGGCATCCTGAACAGTGAGGGGGTGGTGTCGTTGCCGTTTCGCACCGAGCGGCTGGTGACGCTGGTGCCCACCGGCCACCCACTGGCCGGGCGCGAGCAGTTACGCCTGGTCGATGCCTTGGGCTTTGCGTTCATCTGCCTGCCGGGTGAGCGGCCGATGCAGCGTTTTGTCGAGGAAATGGCGATGAAGCTGGCCATGCCCCTCAAGGTGCGGGTGCGTGCGCCGAGTTTCGAAGCAATTGCCCAGTTGGTCGCGCAGCGTGCAGGCGTCGCCATGCTGCCTGAAACCGCCGCCGTGCGCGCCGAGCAAGAGCTGCCTGTGCGCCGGGTAGCCTTGGCCGAAAGCTGGGCCACCCTTGAGCTTCGCTTGTGTTTCCGTGACTGGGAGCGCCTGAGTTCCCACGGGCGGCAACTGGTAAGTTTTCTCTCCGGGCTTGAAGCGGGCGAGCGTGCTGCGATTTGAGTGGTGCGCACGGTGGCTTGATGCCAATATGATATTACTTGGGCGCGGCCATCGACAGGGGCTGGGCTATCATTTGCAGGCAACCGTGCAAGGCCCCCTCTGAAAAGTCATCACGAGCGCATACAATCGGGCCTTTTCTTCGTTAACCAGATAGGCCAATGCGTATATGGCGCTAGATCCACCCACGATGCTGACCATCTCGGTCGCCCTGGCAGCAGCTGCTGCGTTGTACCTGGCGATTGAGTGGCGCAGCGTCCGCGAAACCTCTTTGCTGTTCTGGAGTGCAGGTTTTGCCACCATTACTGTCGGCTGTGTTCTGGCCTTGCTACGCGGGATCGGCTTGCTGTTCATCGGCATCTGGTTCGCCAATGGCTTGTTGGTGGTTGCGCACTGGTTTTTCCTGATGGGCGTGTTGCGTTTTACCCAGGACCGTTTGTCGCGGGCCTGGTTATTGGTCGTGGTCGTGTGGTTCGCCTTGCTTTTGCTGCCCGTGGGGCCGCAGTGGTCGAAGGTGATGTTGATGGTCAACTCGCTGTTGGTGGCTGCGCTGACGCTGAAGGCCAGCTTCCTGTTGCGGCCGCACGGCAAGTCGCTGAGCGTGGGGGCGGTGCAGCTGCGTTATGTGTTGCTGCTCCACGGGCTGTTCTACGTGGCCAAGGCGGTCATTGCGATCACGCCGGGCACCTTGATTGACCTGGCCACCTTTGGCGGGCTGATCATTCAGATTTCCCTGGTCGAGGGGGCGATGGCGATCATGCTGATTGCCTTGTCGATGACCGGCACCGTGCGTTATCGACGCGAGGAGCGGATTGCCCGGCTGGCCGCGCGCGACCCGTTGACTGCGCTCTACAACCGCCGCGCGCTGGAAGTGCGGGCCGGGCATTTCTTCAAGGAAGTGAGCCCGGCTCAACCCGGGGCCTTGCTGCTGATCGACATCGACAACTTCAAGCTGGTCAACGACCTTCACGGGCATATCGCGGGTGATCGCTTACTGATTGCCCTGAGCGAACTCATTCGCACGGTACTGCCCGAGCGCTCGCTGGCAGCGCGTTTGGGCGGTGATGAATTCGTCATCTTGCTGTGCGGGGCGAGCAGTGAGCGGGTCATGGAGTTGGGTGGGCTGTTGCGTGAACAGTTCCAGCAGTACGCCAGCAAGACCGTGCCTACACCGCAGGCGGTCACCTTGAGCATCGGTGCCAACCTGTTCGACCAGCCACCGGCCAGCCTGGCGGCATTGATCGAACAGGGGGATGTGGCGTTGTACCAGTCCAAACGCAGTGGGCGGGACAGTATCCGGTTTGTCGAACGGCCTATGGCCGACCTCAGTCAGTAGACTGCGCGTGGAAGCAGGAGCAGCAACAGCTATTTGTTGTTGATGCACTGTGACTGCGCGCTGTAGCGAATGGTCTGCAAGCGCCCCTGGCTGTCTTCAAAGGTCATCAGCTTTGGCGTAATGGCGCAATTTCTGGGGTCGCCGGACTGCCGCACGAAACTGGCAATGTCCAGTTTCATACCATAGCGATAGTCCTCGACAGTGGGCATCGGCTTGCCGGCCTTGGCCGCATAAACCGAAACCGCCTGTTGGTGTTCAGCCAGCAGTTGCTCGGTACGGTTATCGGAAAAGGCCTGCGCTTGGCCAGCCAGCAACAGCAGCAATACGCCGCCAGACAAGAAGCTTTTCATCGTCGAACCTCTGTAGGTCAGTCATCTCGCACTCAGGCTATCGATGGCCAACCCACAGGGGCATGACGGCAAACTTACATTTCAGAAAGGGTCGGTCAGGTCGCCACCTGGTAGCACGGCACATACGCTGCGCCGCCAGGCAGCTTCATCCGGTGCTGGTCGACGAAGGCCTGCAACAGCCGGCCCAGTGGGTCCAGTACGGCGCTATCGCCGTGGATCTGATACGGCCCGTGTTCCTCGATCAGGCGGATGCCCTTGTCCTTGACGTTGCCAGCGACAATGCCGGAAAACGCCCGGCGTAGGTTGGCTGCCAGTTCATGGGGCGGCAGCTCGCGGCGCAGGTCCAGCTCGGCCATGGCCTGGTGGGTCGGGTCGAACGGGCGCTGGAAGCTCTCCTCGATCTTCAGCAGCCAGTTGAAGTGGAAGGCGTCGTTGCGCTCGCGGCGGAACTGCTTGACCTCTTTGAGCCCTTCGACCATGTGCCGGGCAACTTCCGCCGGGTCGTCGATAATGATTTCGTACAAGCAGTGCGCTGCCTCGCCCAGAGTGGCGCCGACGAAGGCATGCAACTGCTGCAGGTAAGGCTCGGCACTGCGCGGGCCGGTGAGTACCACCGGGAACGGCAGGTCGTGGTTGTCCGGGTGCATGAGGATGCCCAGCAGGTACAGGAACTCCTCAGCCGTGCCGGCACCGCCTGGGAAGATGATGATGCCGTGGCCGACACGTACGAAGGCTTCCAGGCGCTTCTCGATGTCCGGCAGGATCACCAGTTCATTGACGATAGGGTTGGGCGCTTCGGCGGCGATGATGCCCGGTTCGGTCAGGCCCAGGTAACGGCTGCCGTGCATGCGCTGCTTGGCGTGGGCGATGGTGGCGCCCTTCATCGGCCCCTTCATCACGCCAGGGCCGCAGCCGGTGCACACGTCCAGTTTACGCAGGCCAAGCTCGTGGCCGACCTTCTTGGTGTACTGGTATTCCTCGGTGCTGATCGAGTGGCCGCCCCAGCACACCACCATTTTCGGCTCCACGCCCGGGCGCAGGGTGCGCGCGTTGCGCAGCAGGTGGAAAACGTAGTCGGTGATGCCCTGGGAGCTTTCCAGGTCGATGCGCTGGCTGGCCAGTTCGCTTTCGGTGTAGACGATATCGCGCAGGGCGCTGAACAGCATTTCACGGGTGCTGGCGATCATTTCGCCATCGACGAAGGCGTCGGCCGGGGCATTCAGGAGCTCCAGGCGGACACCGCGGTCCTGTTGGTGGATTTTTACCTCGAAGTCCTTGTAGGCCTCAAGGATGGTCTTGGCATTGTCGACATGGGCGCCGGTGTTGAGGATGGCCAGGGCGCACTGGCGGAACAGGGTGTAAAGGCTACCGGTACCGACTTCACTCAGTTGCTGCACTTCACGTTGTGACAGCGTTTCCAGGCTGCCTTTGGGGCTGACGGATGCATTGATGACATTGCGTTGAGGCATCTAAGTCTTTCCTGTGCGGGTAAAACATCCTTCTTTGACAACACCATACCGAGAAATGTGGGCGGCAACGAGAGGGCTGGTGAAAAAGCTTGAGACCGGGTTGGCTTCTTCGCGTGTTTACCCGCGAAGAAGCCAACCCGGTCTCAAGTCAGCCCAACAGCTTCTGCACGCCGAGTGTAATCGCCAAACCACCCCCGACCAGCCACAGGTTGAGAATTGCCCCGGTAGCCAGCGCCTTTGGCCCAGCCTGGCGGATCTGGCTGAAGCGGGTTTCCATCCCCAGCGCGGTCATGGCCATGGTCAGGGCAAAGGTGTCCAGGCTGTTCACCGCCTGGGTCACGCTACCAGGCAGCACCTGCAACGAGTTCACCAACACCAGGGCCAGGAAGCCGAAGGCGAACCAAGGCATGGCGATACGCCCATTGCCCTGCGCCTGGCCGGTTTTGCGCGAACGGCTGATCCATAGGCCTACCACCAGCAGTACCGGCACCAGCAACATTACCCGGGTCATCTTGACGATGGTTGCGATATGGGTGGCTTCAGGGCTTACGTTACTGGCGGCGCCAACTACCTGGGCCACTTCATGAATAGTGCCACCCAGAAACAACCCTGCACCCATCGTGTCGAGGTGCAGCCAGCCGGCGTTGATGGCCAGCGGGTACAGGAACATCGACAAGGTGCCGAACAGCACCACGCTACCGACTGCCATGGCGCTCTTGTGCGGGGCACTGCGCAGTGCCGATTCGAAGGCCAGCACTGCAGCGGCGCCGCAGATGGCGCTACCGGCGGCCGTCAGCAAGGCGGTATCGCGGTCCAGCTTGAACAGTTTCATGCCGCACCACAGGCCGATCAGCAGCGTGCTCGCTACCACCAGCAGCGACACGATCAGCCCCGACCAGCCGACTTCGGCGATCTCCTGCAGGCTGACGCGCAGGCCAAAGAAGGCCACGGCGATGCGCAACAGGCCGCGCGCAGAAAAGTTGATACCCGCCGCCCAGCTAGCCGGTACGCCGTCACGCAGTGCGTTGCCATACAGCGCACCGGCGACAATACCGACGATCAGCGGGCTGATGCCCAGATTGGCGATGGCGGGCATGGCGGCCAGCTGAGTGACCGCGAGCGCGAACAACGCGACGAACAGGATGCCATTGAGCCGCCCTCGGGTAGAGAGGGTAGGTGCAAAAGCAGGGTTGGACGGAACCGTGGCCATGTGAGTCCTCCGGAAAGGTGTTTCGACAAGGCCTACGTTAATCTGGTTATAAGCTTATAAAAAATCGTAATTTAGGATGGCAAATATCCGAATAGCTGATATTTTTCATTCATGACCCCAGAACAGCTGATAACGTTCGCCACCGTTGCCGAGCATGGCAACATCAGCCATGCGGCCCAGGCCCTGCATCTGTCGCAGCCGGCTGTGTCCGGCCAACTCAAGCTGTTGCAGGAGGCGTTTGGCGAGCCGCTCTATCAACGTGCCGGCCGTGGTGTGCGGCTGACGGCGGCTGGCGAGCAACTGCTGGCCCATGCCGAGCGCCTGCGTGAAACCTTTCGTCAGGCGCAGGCGCTGCGCGAAGCCATGCGCGGGCTGGAGCGCGGGACCTTGCGCATCGGTGCCAGCACCACGCCGGCCAGCTACCTGCTGCCTTACCTGATTGCCGATTTCCACGGGCGCTATCCAGACGTGCTGGTCACCACTTCACATGGCAACACGGCGGAAATTGTTGCCGCCCTGGACAGTGTCGATATTGCCCTGATCGAAGGCCCGCCAGGACAGGAGCTGCCGCTGGGCACGGAAGTGACGGCGTGGCGTGAGGACGAGATCGTGGCCATCGTGCCGCGTGGCCACCCCTTGGCTGACAGTGATCAGCAGACCCTGGCGTCACTGGGCGCCTGCCCATTGGTGCTGCGCGAAAGCGGCTCGGGTGTGCGGCAAATCGTCGAGCGGGCGTTTGCCCGTGAGGGGGTGGCGATGCGCGTGGCGCTGGAGATTGCCGGGGTGGAAGGGGTGAAGGAGGCGGTGCGGGCCGGGATGGGGGTTGGCTTTGTGTCGGCGATGTCCATTCGCCATGAAGATGGGGCGCTGCACCGGCTGCAGGTTACGCCGCAGGCGCTGGTGCGTCGGTTTTCCATTCTGGTGCCGCATGCGGCTACCCCGTCACGGGCGGCCGCGCGGTTTCTTGAGTTGTGTGTTGGCAGGCAACATCAACTCAACTGAAATACAGGCTTCATAGCGGCAACAACATTCTCATCCCGGCGTTAGAGGGCTGCCGACATTCGATCAAGCCACACTGGTGGGTACGTTGGTACCCATGCCTTGAGGTAGATAGGGGGCTATTTCTTGTATTTCAGCCTCGCTGAGATAAACCCTGGTGGCGTCTAACAAACCATCCACTTGGCTGGGGCGGCGTGCGCCTACGATAGCTCCGGATACCGCGGGGTTACGCAGAACCCAGGCGATCGCTACAGCCGCCGCACCGACCCCGTGCCTGGCACCGATATCTGCCATGACGTCTACCAAAGCGAGGTTCTTGCTCAGGCGAGGTTCCTGGAAGTCCGCGCTGCGCGTTTTTCGCCAGTCGTCATCGGGCAGTTGTGCAATTCGCTCGCGGCTCATGCTTCCCGTCAATAGGCCAGATTGCAACGTTGAGTAAGCAATGACACCTACCTGCGACGCTGCACAATAAGGCAGGATTTTCGTCTCTACATCGCGCATGAGTGCGGAGTAGGGCGGTTGAAGGGAGGCGATGTCAGTGACTGATCGCGCTCGCTCAAGCTGTATGACATCGAAGTTCGATACTCCAATTGCCCTGATTTTGCCCTGTGCCTTCGCCTTGGCCAACGCTGCGACAGCATCCTCGATGCCCCCGCTATCCCCATCTGCAGGAAAAGCTGGCCAGTGAATCTGATAGAGGTCGATTACCTCTACCTGTAAGCGACGCAGGCTGTCCTCGATTTCTGTCATCAATGACTGGGGGGAGAGTGAATGGGAGATCTCACGGGTCGTCGAATCCCACACCAGGCTGCCCTTGGTAAAGACAAGCGGGCGACGCGATGGGGGTATCTGGCGCAGCAATTTCCCAGTCAGCGTCTCGGCATGGCCAAGTCCGTATACTGCTGCTGTGTCGATCCAGTTCACGCCTCGCTCTACCGCGAACTCCAGGGCAGCGAGGCTATCGCCGTCATCCTGAGCCCCCCAGCTGTACTCCCACCCTTGCCCTGCAATGGCCCAAGTGCCCATTCCGATTGGTGAAATCAGCAAGTCGGATGTACCTAACCGATTCTTTTGCATGGAAACCTCACGTCGATGAATCAGCAAAGTATCCTTCCAGTGATTGGCAACGATAAGATGGGTAATTGTGTTTGAGCTGCTGAATTTTTTTCATGAAAAATCCTTGCGACTTATCCGATCTGGACGCGTTTGCCGCTGTGGCTCGCCACCAAAGTTTTCGAAAAGCAGCGGACGAGCGAGGGGTATCCGCTTCGGCGCTGAGCCATGCAATGCGTACATTGGAGGGCAAGCTGGGTGTAAGGCTCCTCAACCGCACCACGCGTAGCGTGACCCCTACCGAAGCAGGCCACCAACTGCTGGCCACGTTGATCCCCGCTTTGGCCGATGTCGCTGAAGCCTTGCATCAGCTGACCTCCAGGCAGGAAATCCCCACGGGCACATTGCGATTGAATGTATCGCGACCTGCTGCTCGCCTCGTTATCGCGCCATTACTTGCGCCATTTACGGCTGCCTACCCACGTGTCAACGTGGAGTTGGTGACTGACGATGGGTTGAGCGACATCGTGGATAAGGGCTTCGATGCGGGTGTGCGTTTCGGCGAAAGCCTCGCTGGGGACATGATTGCTGTCCCGGTCGGATCCCCCCAGGCATTCGTCACCGTCGCTTCTCCTCGCTATCTCTTGAGTCGCGGAACACCGGAAACACCCCAGATGCTGCTTGAGCACGCTTGCATTGGCAGGCGCTTTCCCAGCGGGAAACTATACAAGTGGGAGTACCTGGCTGAGGGGCAGCCGATTCGCCTGGCAGTCTCGGGGCCGTTGATACTTGAGGATGACACGTTGATGATCCAGGCCGCGAAGGACGGTGCTGGAATTGCCTACGTGTATGAGGAGATGGCAAGGGAATATATCGCTCAAGGGCATTTGGTAGAGCTTCTGAGTGGCTGGAAGGCCCTCCCTGAAAAGTTTTTCATCTACTACCCCAGTCGGCGTCACGTACCGCCACCGCTGCAGGCATTGATCGAGTTTGCACGCCTGCCGCAGTCCTGACGGCGAAGAGAAAGACACAGGCTTCATGCACCCGAACGCTCAAAGAGCCAATCGAGGCAGCAGATCGAGCCATCACAGTCGGGGATTTCGACAACCTGATGACGGTGTGAACGCTGAGATTTCTCGCAGGGTGACCAGGCGTTCATGCTTGACCGCAGCGTGTTGCCTGAGGGTGCTTAGCCGCCTGTGCCGACCCATCCCGGTCATGCCATGCGCTGGAGGTAACCGGGTACTTGTGGCTCGGGCAGCACGGAGAGCACCTTGAGGCGTTGAAGGGTTCGCTCGCGAGCTTTCAGAATGTGGTCGCGCAGGCAAGAACAGGCTGACTCTACCGTTCCGTAAAGCAAGGCTTCAAAGATCAAGCGGTGTTCAATCAGCATCGCTTCGTCATTGCTGGTGTGCAGTGCTTCGTGCAGTACTCGCCCGACGTTCATGGGGATCTGGCACTGGCGAATCACGGCTGCCATTCGGGTATTGCTCACCCCGGCAATGCAGGTTACATGCAGGTCCTGTTCAAGCTGCTCAATGTCGGCCCGCTGGACGTGTCGACCTGCCTCCTGGGCCGTGATGATGCGCTTCAACATGCTTTCAAGTTCGCTGCGAGGCACATGCTCGATGCCCTGTCGCAAGGCGTCGGGCTCCAGCAGTATGCGCAACTCGTAGTCCTGCTTTACCGCCTGGGCCGTCAATGGCCCGGCCAGCCATTGGGCGTACGGCTCTTTTTCCACCAGGCCCTTGTCACGCAGCCGCATCAATGCTTCCCGGACAACGTTTCTGCTGACGTTCAGTTCTTGCGCTGCAGTCTGCTCATCGATGCGGTAATGGCCGAACACCATGAAGCGGATAACCGTCTCGGCAAGGTGGTCGTAGATGCGCTCGCCCAGCGGGCGATAATCGATAAGGTCTTCCTGAGGTTCGAGGCCAAGCAGCTTGCGCGTCAGGGGCACCCGAAGCGGGGCCTCGCAGGTGCCCTCGGGGTCGATCAGAAAGCCCCGTCCATCAAAGCGGCGGATAAGGCCTTCGTCGTGAAGAAGGTTGAGTGCCTGGCGCACAGGTACACGGCTTGTGCCGAACAGCTCCGCCAAAGGCCCTTCTACCAGAACCAGCCCGGGAATCGCCTGCCCGCCGAGGATCGCTTCGCGCAGTGTATTGCGGATTGTCTCGTAGCGTGAGGCCGTACGCTCTTCCATTGGCTGTGTCGCTGACATCAAGGCTGTTCTCATCAAGCGTGACGGGTAAGTTTCTCATAAGTGAGGCGAGATGTGATCGCGCGCCGGTAACAGCTGCGTGGTCGTTTTTGGGGCAGGCTGTTACCAAAAATCCCAAAATGGATCATTTTAATAAACATACATTTTACGAGCCAGCCGAGCGTCTGATTGGTTGCTTGCGCCTGTCGCCCTAGTGCCAGAGCGCTCCGATGATTTTCCGCAATCTGCGTTTGAAGACTTGGCACGGTCGATGCTTTTACAAATGTATGTATTTATAAAATGTACATTTTAGAGGCCGATCATGTTTACCGATGCCCACGCCATGGCCCGGAAATTTGCCGATGGAACGTCCGACCCGCTCAGGGCCCTTGAGGACACACTGCAGGCGTCACAGGGGGTACCTGCTGCGTTCATTCGCATGAGTGAAGAGCGAGCGCGGCGTGAAGCGGCTGCTGCCCAGAAACGTTGGCAAGCAGGGCAACCCTTGTCCCTGTTCGATGGCGTTCCGCTAGCCTGGAAAGACCTCTACGACCTGGCTGGCTGCGTAACGACTGCCGGCGCGAAAGTACGCCTGTCCAACCCGCCTGCCATGTGCGATTGCGCGCTGGCAACGGCACTGAGCCGTGGCGGCCTGGTAAGCATCGGCAAAACCAACCTGAGCGAACTGGCCTACTCGGGCCTGGGGCTCAATCCTCATTTCGGCACCCCTGGGAACCTTGATTCGAACGGTCAGATGCGCGCTCCCGGGGGATCGTCATCGGGCTCCGCTATCGCTGTTGCGCAGGGTGTTGTGCCTATCGCGATGTCTACTGACACCGCAGGCTCGATACGTGTGCCGGCGGCTTTCAATGGCCTGGTGGGTTATCGAAGCAGTGGCAAGCGATATTCGTTCGTGGGTGTCACGCCACTTGCACGCTCACTGGACGCCCTAGGCCCAATTACCAACAGCGTTCGTGATGTCATCGCTGTCGACAACCTGTTGCTTGGCGATCCGTGTGGCCTGCCATTGGACGCGCCAGGACTGCCTGTCGCCGGGTTGAGACTGTGTGTCGATAGTGAGCTGCTCGACGATCCGCGCATTCAACCAGAGGTGAAGGCCAACCTGCTTGCGGCAGTTGCTCGCCTGGCATCGGCAGGTGCGGTGGTCGAGTACAAACAAGTGATGGCATTCACGCAAGCGCTGGATGCCATCGAGCACATCGGTTGGCTTGGCAGCGCAGAGGCCTTTGCCCTGCACCAGGGGCTTCTGGATAGCCCCGATGCCGAGCAGCTTGATCCTCGTGTGCGCCAGCGGCTGGAGGCTGCCCGAGCGTTCCCGGCGAGCCAGCAGGTTCGCCTGTATCAAGCCGCTGATGCATTGAAACAACAGATTGCACGTGAGTTGGACGGCGCATTCCTCATCACCCCAACCGTGGCGCACGTAGCGCCACTGCTCGCGCCCCTGGAACAGGACGCGAAGCTGTTTGCGCTCACCAACCTGGCAACGCTTCGGTTGACCATGCCGGGCAGCATGCTGGACATGCCAAGCGTTGCGATGCCAAGCGGGACGGGGGAGGCGGGGATGCCTACCAGCCTGCTTGTTTCCAGCTTCAGTGGCGATGACGTGCGGTTACTGCGTGCTGCCTTGGCCATCGAGCCTCATGTTCGAGGCGTTGAACGATAACTGCTCGAAGCGCGGGCGGTGCATGCCTGCAATTGATTGAACAACTACATGAATAGCAACGAGGTTTAGAGAATGGCGAAAGAAATTCTTGTATCCATTGGCGTTGATGTCGATGCGGTAGCGGGTTGGCTCGGTTCCTATGGCGGGGAGGATTCGCCAGACGATATTTCCCGTGGTCTTTTTGCCGGTGAAGTGGGCGCGCCACGCCTGCTCAAGCTTTTTGAAAAGTACGACCTGCGGACAACCTGGTTCATCCCGGGACACTCG
Organism: Pseudomonas sp. LLC-1; assembly: GCF_002992185.1. NCBI lineage: Bacteria > Pseudomonadati > Pseudomonadota > Gammaproteobacteria > Pseudomonadales > Pseudomonadaceae > Pseudomonas > Pseudomonas sp. LLC-1. The sequence goes on from NZ_LUVY01000024.1 coordinate 38,657, forward strand.
GTAGAAACCTTCCCCGAACAAATGAAAGCGGTGGCGCAGGCCGGCCATGAAATTGGCATTCATGGTTATAGCCATGAAAACCCGATTGCAATGACCCCGGAGCAGGAAGAAGCCGTTCTGGACAAGTCGATCGAAATCATCACCCGGCTGGCTGGCAAGCGACCCACCGGTTATGTGGCGCCATGGTGGGAGTTCAGCAATGTCACCAACGAATTGCTGTTGAAGAAGGGCATCAAGTACGACCACAGTTTGATGCACAACGACTTCCATCCTTATTACGTTCGGGTCAAGGACAGCTGGACAAAGATTGACTACAGCCAGCACCCGGACACGTGGATGAAACCATTGGTGCGTGGTGAGGAGACCGACCTGGTTGAAATCCCGGCCAACTGGTACCTCGATGACCTGCCGCCGATGATGTTCATCAAGAAATCACCTAACAGCCACGGCTTCGTAAACCCTCGGCACCTGGAAGAGATGTGGCGCGATCAGTTTGACTGGGTGTACCGCGAAAATGACTACGCGGTTTTCCCGATCACCATCCACCCCGATGTTTCCGGCCGCCCTCAAGTGTTGCTGATGTTGGAGCGTTTGATTGAGCACATGCAAAGCCATGCCGGCGTGAAGTTCGTCACCATGGATGAAATCGCTGACGACTTCATCCGGCGTCACCCGCGCAAGCGTTAAGCCCTCAGTACGGTCCGCACGTTACATAAGTGCAACATAAAAAGAGACATGCCGATATGACCACTACGCAAGCCACAGCAGTGACGCCCGTCACTGAGTCCGGGGCATGGAAACCGGTGCAACTGGAATCCAGAGATGTCAGATATGCGACTTGGATTGCCTTCTTTGCTTGGGTTTTTGCTGTTTACGACTTCATCTTGTTTGGTACTTTGTTGCCGGTCATGGGGGGGCATTTCACCTGGAGTGAGGCCGAGCAGGCGGAGATCGCCACCTGGGTTGCGGTCGGCGGCGCGGTAATCGCGTTCGTGGTAGGCCCACTGGTTGATCGCATCGGCCGACGTGGCGGCATCATCCTCACCATTGGCGGTACGGCGTTGTGCTCGGCCCTGACCGCAGTGTGCGCCGGCATGGGCAAGGTACCCTTGATTGCGGTGCGCTCTGTCGCCGGCCTTGGCTATGCCGAGGAGGGCGTCAACGCGACCTACCTGACAGAGGTGTACGCGGCCTCGACCGACCCCAAGCTGATCAAGCGCCGGGGCTTCGTATACAGCCTGGTACAAAGTGGCTGGCCGGTGGGCGCGCTGATTGCGGCTGGCCTGACTGCGCTGCTGCTGCCACACATTGGCTGGCAGGGTTGCTTCATCTTTGCCGCCATACCTGCTCTGGTTGTCGCGGTGCTGGCTCGCAAGCTCAAGGAAAGCCCGCAGTTCCAGGTTCACCAGCGTATCAGCCAGTTGCGCAAGGCAGGTGATGACGATGCTGCGCGCAGCCTGGCGCGCGAATACCACGTGGATTACGACGAACATGCCAAGGCGGGTGTTGCTGCGGCGTTTCGCGGAGTTGCATTGCGCCCGACCGTAGTATTGAGCCTGGCAATCCTGCTCAACTGGTCGGCCATTCAGGTGTTCAGTGTTCTGGGTACGTCGGTCATCGTCAGTGTTCACCAACTGTCGTTCCAGAACTCTCTGTGGATCCTGGTGTTGTCGAACCTGGTTGGTTTTATCGGCTACCTGTTCCACGGCTGGCTCGGTGACCGGCTTGGGCGTCGTAACACCGTAGCCCTTGGCTGGATGTGCGGTGGCGTGGCGTTCTTCGCCATGCTGCAGGCGCCCAGCCAGCTCACTACCGTGGTCGCGCTGTACAGCCTGGGTTTGTTCTTCCTTACCGGCCCTTACTCGGCCATGTTGTTCTTCATGGGCGAAAGTTTCCCCACCAGTATTCGCGCCACGGGCGGCGCGATTGTGCATGCCATGGGGCCTATCGGCGCCATCGTTGCCGGGTTGGGGATTACCAGCGTGCTGACGACCGGTGGCGAATGGCACAGCGCTGCACTGTGGTTTGGTGCATTGCCTTGCTTCCTGTCGGGTGTGGTGATGTTTGCCGCCCGCCACGTAGAACCCCATTCCGTAAAGTAAACAGGAGCGTCAACCATGTCTCAACCTGTTGCGTTGATCACCGGGGCCGCCAGCGGCATTGGTGCAGCGGTTGCAGTTGCCTTTGCCAGGAAAGGTGTTCGTGTGGTGGGGGGCTATCTGGCAGGCGGCCCGCATGATCCTGCGTACACACAACGCAGGGTCGAGGAAGCCGGTGTCGAGTGTTTGATGATGCCGATGGATGTCACCGACAGTACTTCTGTCGATGCAATTGCTGGCGCCGCATTCGATCGCTTCGGCCGACTTGACTATGCCATTGCCAACGCCGGGCTTTTACGCAAGGCGCCGCTCATGGAGATGTCCGATGAGCAGTGGAATGAAATGCTCGATGTCGACCTGACCGGTGTTATGCGCACCTTCAGGAGTGCAAGCCGCTACATGGGCGAAGGTGGCGCGATGGTCGCGATCTCGTCGATTGCCGGTGGCGTGTATGGCTGGCAAGACCATAGCCATTATGCGGCTGCCAAGGCGGGTGTGCCGGGCCTTTGCCGCTCGCTTGCGGTGGAACTTGCGGCAAGGGGAATCCGCTGCAACGCCGTTATCCCAGGCCTCATTGAAACCCCGCAATCGCTCGACAGCAAGAACTCGCTGGGCGCGGATGGCTTGGCCAAGGCGGGTAAAGGTATCCCGCTGGGGCGCGTCGGCCGGGCCAGCGAAGTGGCTGATCTGGTTTGCTACCTGAGCGGCAGCGAGTCGAGCTACATCACCGGGCAGAGCATCATCATCGATGGCGGCCTGACGGTCCGCTGGCCTGAATAACGTTTCAAGCAGCCGCAAGCTTGCCTTGCGGCTTACAAGGACAACAAGAATGAAAGCATTACACGATCGTCGTGCAGTTATCACGGGTGCCGCAAGCGGTATTGGCGCAGCTATCGCCTATGCATACGCAGACGCTGGCGCCATGCTGGTGTTGTGTGATCGAAACGCCGAGCGCTTGGCCAACGTTGCTGCCCACTGCCGGGACCGCGGGGTTCTGGTCATCGAGTGCATCGCTGATGTCGGCGTCAGGGAAGGCGCGCAAGCCGGAGTGGATGCCTGTGTGGATGCCTTTGGCGGCATCGACATTCTGGTGAACAACGCAGGCATGCTGACCCAGGCTTCGTGCGTGGACCTCACCCAGGAAATGTGGGACGACATGCTGCGCGTCGACCTGACCAGCGTATTCGTGGCCAGTCAGCGTGCCTTGCCGCATATGCTGCAACAGCAATGGGGCCGCATCATCAATGTCTCCTCGCAGCTTGGCATCAAGGGCGGCGCCCAGCTTACCCATTACGCGGCGGCTAAAGCCGGGGTCATCGGCTTCACCAAGTCGCTGGCGCTTGAGGTCAGCAAACATAACGTTCTGGTCAACGCAATTGCACCAGGGCCCATCGAAACCCCGCTGGTTGATGGCATCAGCCAGGAATGGAAAGCAGCCAAGGCCAAGGAACTGCCACTGGGCCGCTTCGGCAGGGCAGAGGAGGTGGCGCCCGTTGCGGTCTTGCTGGCCAGCGAGCCTGGCGGCAATTTGTTTGTCGGCCAAACCCTCAACCCGAATTCGGGCGATGTGATGCCGTGAGGTGAGTCATGTGTGGACTGTGTGGCCTGATGGGTGAAGACGCTCACTGGAGCGACCCTCTTGATTCAAGCCTTCCAGCGCGGCGCGAGCGCTTGCGCCGCATCGCCTCGATCAACCAGGTTGTTGCTCCGTTCAGGCTCAAGGTCAGTGACGTTCAAGGCGCTACCTATCTGGTACAGGGGCCTACCGGGAAACAGGGCATTGCCTCAGGCCTGGAGCAACTCTGGCAGGTGGCCGAGGGCATCTTGAATCGTAAGCTCGACCCCCTCGACCCGAGAATTCTCGATCATCTGGAGGCGCTGTCATGAGCGTTCAGATCAATGTCCTGACCGGGTTTCTGGGCAGTGGCAAAACCACACTGCTGCAGCGGGTTCTGGCCAATGAAGAGATGGGCGAGACGGCGCTTCTGATCAACGAATTCGGCGAGGTAGGGATTGATGATCTGCTCGTACAGGAGATCGCTCCAGACACCGTTCTGTTGCCGAGCGGGTGCGTTTGCTGCTCGGTGCGAGGTGATCTGAAACAGGCGCTTATCGACCTGCATGACAAGCGCAGTCGAGGTGAAATTCCCGCTTTTCGTCGTGTGCTTCTTGAAACAACAGGCCTTGCAGACCCAGCCCCCATTCTCTCGACGTTGCAGCGTGACCCGCAATTGCGCGGTCGCTATCACCTGGGCCTGCTTGTAACGGTGGTGGACGCTCAGCATGCCTCGCTGCAGGAGCGCCTTCACCCCGAGTGGTTGGGGCAGGTCACAGCAGCTGATCGCCTGCTGGTAAGCAAGGCAGACCTGGTAAGTGCCGGGGTGCTCGAACACGTGTTTGCCAACCTTAGGGCACTCAATCCGTCTGCCTCGGTGGCCCTCGCCAGTTCCGTTGTTGCAGGTGACGAGCAGCTTTTGGGCGAGGGCTTGAGAAGCCTTGCGCCCGATGAAGAAGTTGCGAAGTGGCAGCTGTTCGCGCCCACCACACAACCTCGGCACGCCGGTGCGCGCGTCTGTGCGCTGGAGTATGAAAGGCCGCTGGACTGGCTGGCTTTCGGGGTTTGGCTGTCGATGCTGTTAAGATGCCACGGAGACCAAATTCTGCGGGTCAAAGGGATCCTGAATGTGAGCGACTCCGAACAACCCATCGTGATTCATGGTGTCCAGCACTGCCTTCATGCTCCCGTGCACCTTACCCGTTGGCCAGGCGGTGAGCGGCGCTCACGCCTGGTGATCATTGTGCGAGACCTGGACACCGAGCTGTTGCGCAGATCCTTCGGTGCATTCCTGCAGCACCTGGGGCGTGCGGCATGAGTGGTCCGGTTACATTGCGGGTGCTCGGCACCTCGGTGACGTTGCTCGAATCCATTCGCCTGCGCGCTGAGCAAGAGCTGGGCATTCGCATTGAATATCAGGTCCATGATGTGCAAACCGTGCAGCGCATTGCGCTGATGCATCCTGAACGCTATGACCTTTACGATCAGTGGTTTCATAGCATGGACTTTGTCTGGCCTGCGGGCGCGATCCAGCCCATCGATATTCGACGCATCGCTTTGTGGGACGAGATCAACGACCTGGCGAAGCGAGGCAGGTTGCACGCCGACGATCAGCTATCGGGGGGCAGCTTGCCTTGCGATCGCCTGTTCGTTCAGCACGATGGGAGTTTGGCGAATCGGCCAAGCCACTTGATCAGCATGTTGCCGTTGACCCATAACGTCGACAGCTTCGCCTACCGGCCTGATCTGCTGCCGCCAGGGTTTTCTGTCGACAATGAAAGCTGGTCCTGGCTTGTCGACCCGGCTTGGTGCGGCCACGTTGCACTGCAAAGCGATGCGGCGATAGGCGCGCTCGACGCGGCATTGGCCGTGCAGGCCAAGGGCCTTGCCACGTTCGATGTCATTGCGAACCTTCGTCTGGAGGAAATTGACGAGCTTGCCAGGATCCTGATCAAGCTCCAGCGACAAGGGCATTTTGCGGCATTCTGGTCGGACGATCGTGAGGCCGGCAAACTGATGCTTGGCCCGAACGTACACATCGAGAGTGTCTGGTCTCCGGCACTCATGCAACTGCACCGCGAAGGTGTTCAATACCGACAAGCTGTGCCCAAGGAAGGCTACCGGGGCTGGTTTGGCGGCTTATCGCTGTCGCGAGCCGTAGACGGTGAGGTCAAGGACGCCGCTTACGCGTATCTCAACTGGTGGTTGGCGGGTTGGCCTGGAGCAATGATGGCTCGGCAAGGGTTCTACATTTCCAATCCCCTCAGGGCCCGAGACCATCTGTCAGCCGCAGAATGGGACTACTGGTACGAAGGCAAGCCAGCTTCCGAGCAACTGCTGGGAAGCGATGGCGAGCCGCTCATCGAGAAGGGCGAGGTGCGAGAAGGCGGTTCCTATACCGAACGCGTCAGCCGCATCAGTGTCTGGAACTCGGTCATGGACGAGCACAACTACCTGGTGCGCAAATGGGCGGATTTTCTCCGCTCAGGGCGGCATTAACAGGCTTGCTCGGTCGCCGTCTTGCGCGCCGCAGCCAGGATGGTCGCCAGCACGATCAGAGCAGCCCCCGCTGCCATGCGCAGGCTTGGTTGGTCACCAAACAACCACCACGCCCCGATGATCGCGTACACCGGTTCCAGCGCGATGATCATGCCGGCTGTGCGGGCCTCCAGGCCTTCCAGGCTCTTGACGAACAAGAACTGCGAAAGCCCGGTGCAGAACACCCCCAACAGCACCAGGTTGACCCAGTCGCTGCCCCCAAGGCTGGTGTTGCCCAGTTGGGTAAATGCAAACGGCGCCACCAATGCGGCTACCACCACGTTCTGCCAGAAGGCCACCTGCATGGCGTTCATGCTCGAACCGTTGCGACGGTTGGCCACGGTCAGCAGGGCGAACGCCAGGCCCGAGCCCAAGCCCCAGAGCAGGCCGATGGTGCCTTTGTCCAGCAGGTCGAAAGTTGGCACCACCAACACCAGGCCGGCGGTAACCATCAGCAGAAGCAAACCTTGCACGGCGCCGATGCGCTGGCCGAACACACCGCGCTCGATCATGGCGATGAACGCCGGGAAGCTGGCAAAGCCCAAGGTGGCCACGGCCACGCCACCCACTTTTACAGCAATGAAGAAGGTCACCCAGTGCGTGGCCAGCAGGGCGCCGGTCAGCCCCAGCACTGGCAGGTTACGTAAGGTCAGCGCATCGAGCAGGCGCGTACCCTTTAGCCCGGCGACAAAGCCCAGGGCAATGAAGGCGAACGTGGCGCGGCCGAAGGTGATGATGCTGGCGTCGGCCTCGATCAGGTGACCGAGGATACCGGTCAGGCCGAACAGCACAGCGGCGATGTGGGCAACGAGCAGGGCATTACGGTGGCCGGTGGCAGCACCGGCTACGGGGATTGAAGTCGCGATCATGGCAGTCAAGTCTTCACAATGTGGCGCGCGCAAACACTCCCGGCTGGCGCGGCACGGGTCTCTAATACTGGGAGTTTTATCGTTATGAGCCCGGACGAACTGCCCGGTGCAAAAAGGCGCCACAGCGTTGGAATTGTGAAGCGAGGCTGCTTACTCGCGGATACCACGTCGGCCAGCCCACGGCGCGGGGCTGGTCGATGCGTGTATTATCTTTGTATACAGGCATGTCAGCCGATCGCGGGCGACGTGTGCTTGTCTGATCGCGACATCGGCAGTTGCCTTGCTGCGCCGCGTCACTCTTCGCCGTAGTTCATGATCGACAACAGGCGGATGGGCACCTGCACCAGCTGCTCGGGGCCATGCGGGGTTTCACCGTCGAAGGTCAGGCTGTCGCCGGCATGCATGTGATAGAGCTGGTTGCCATGGCGGTACACCAGCTCGCCCTCCAGCAAGTGGAGGAATTCGGTACCGGGGTGGGCGAAGGTCGGGAACTCTTCGCTGGCGTCATCCATGCTCACCATGTACGCCTCGAAGTTCTTTTTCGGCCCCCTGGCGTGATTGAGCAAGTGGTAGGTGTGGCCCTTCTCGGTGCCGCGGCGCACCACCTCCAGCCCTTCGCCGGCCTTCACCAGCAAGGCATTGCCGTCGGGTTGGTCATATTGGCTGAACAGCTTGGCCATCGGCATGCCCAGCACGTCGCACAGGCGGCTGAGGGTGTCGAGGCTGGTGGACACCTGGGCGTTCTCGATCTTGCTCAACATGCCCTGGCTGATGCCGGCGATGCGCGCCACGTCGGCGAGCTTGAGGGACTGGGCCTGGCGCTGGCGCTTGATCTGCAGGCCCAGGTATTGCTCCAGGCGAAGGCGCGGTTCGGTTTCGGTCGACATCGAATGTCCTGCACGGTTTCAGTTCAAGAATAAAGATTTCGCACTGGGAAAGTGCGAAAAGCAGCTGCGTTGGCTGCTTCTTTCCTCGGGTGAAAACAAGTTTCCCATAAATAGAACAGAAAAACCTGCTTGGGTTTTGTGTTGTGTGTACGGGCCTCTTCGTGGGCAAACCCGCTCCCACAAGGCTTTGCGTCGAATTCTGTGGGAGCGGGCTTGCCCGCGAAGAGGCCCGCACAGATCCGCAAAGGACACGCCCTGAACAAACTTGGCAAGCGCATTGCATTCCTGTGAGGAAAGTAAGTTTCTCATGCGGAATCATTGCCCCTTACCCAGGAGTGTTCAACCCATGTTGCCAGCAGAAACCCAGCGCACCCTCGACCAGCACGGCATCAAGTACGTGCTGGCGCAGTTCGTCGATATCCATGGCTCGGCGAAGACCAAATCGGTGCCGGTCTCGGGCCTGAAGATGGTGGCCGAGGAGGGCGCCGGCTTTGCCGGGTTCGCCATCTGCGGCATGGGCATGGAGCCGCACGGCCCGGACTTCATGGCCCGTGGCGACCTTTCCACCTTGATCCCGGTACCGTGGCAGCCGGGTTATGGCCGGGTGGTGTGCGTGGGGCATGTCAACGGCCAGCCCTGGCCTTACGACAGCCGCTATGTGTTGCAACAACAGGTGCAACGCCTGGCCGACAAGGGCTGGACCTTGAACACCGGCCTGGAGCCGGAGTTCAGCCTGTTCCGCCGTGACGAAGGCGGCAAGCTGCAACTGGTGGATGCCTCCGACAACCTCGACAAGCCGTGCTACGACTACAAGGGCCTGTCGCGCTCGCGGCTGTTTCTCGAGCGCCTGACCGAGGCACTGCAACCGGTAGGCTTCGACATCTACCAGATCGACCACGAAGACGCCAACGGCCAGTTCGAGATCAACTACACCTACAGCGACGCCATGGAGTCGGCCGACCGCTTTACCTTCTTCCGCATGGCCGCCGGTGAAATCGCCAACGACCTGGGGATGATCTGCTCGTTCATGCCCAAGCCCGACCCCAAGCGTGCCGGCAATGGCATGCACTTCCACCTGTCGCTGGCCAGCAGCACCAACAAGAACCTCTTCCACGACGCGTCCGACAGCAGCGGCATGGGCCTGTCGAAGCTGGCCTACCACTTTGCCGCAGGGCTCCTGGCCCACGGCCCGGCGTTGTGTGCCTTCGCGGCACCGACGGTCAACTCCTACAAGCGCCTGGTGGTCGGGCGTTCCTTGTCGGGTTCGACGTGGGCCCCGGCCTTTGTCGCATGGGGAGCCAACAACCGCTCGGCGATGGTGCGCATCCCCTATGGCCGCCTGGAGTTCCGCCTGCCGGATGCCGGTTGCAACCCGTACCTGGTTACCGCCGCGATCATCGCCGCCGGGCTCGATGGCATCGACCGCCAGTTGGAGCCGGGCGAGATGTGCAACGAGAACCTTTACAACCTCAGCCTTGAAGAAATTGCCGCACGCGGCATCAAGACCCTGCCGCAATCGCTGAAGGAAGCCGCCGACGCGCTCGAAGCCGACCCGTTGTTCCGCGAGGTGTTGGGCGCCGAGATCGTCGACGAGTTCATCAAGCTCAAGCGCATGGAGTGGGTGGAGTACTGCCGCCATGTCTCCGACTGGGAAATCCAGCGTTACACCGAGTTCTTCTGACCGCCCCAATCCCCTGGGCGGCCAATACGACAGCGACCGCCCACTGCCTAGTAAGGAGCATCACCATGTGTGGAATCGTAGGTCTGTACCTGAAAAAGCCCGAGCTGGAGGCCCAGCTTGGCAAACTCTTCGAACCCATGCTCGAAGCCATGACCGACCGTGGCCCGGACAGCGCAGGCTTTGCCATCTACGGCGACGAAGTGGCGGATGGCTGGGTCAAGCTGACCCTGCAAGCCACGGACATCAACTACCCCTGGACCACCCTGATGGGCCAGCTGGAGGGGCGCCTGGGCTGCTCGCTGGACTGGTTCCAGAACGCCAGCGCGGCGGTACTCAAAGTGCATACCAGCGAAGCGGCTGCCCGCCAGGCGCTGAGCGAACTGGCCCCGGACGTGCGCATCATGAGCGCCGGGCAGAGCATCGAAATCCTCAAGGGTATGGGCCTGCCGGCGGAAATCTCCAGCCGCTTCGGCCTGGCCGGCATGAAGGGCAGCCACATCATTGGCCATACCCGCATGGCCACCGAAAGCGCCGTGACCATGGAAGGCAGCCACCCGTTTTCCACCGGTGCCGACCTGTGCCTGGTGCACAACGGCTCGCTGTCCAACCACTTCCGCCTGCGCCAGGAACTGAAGCGCGAAGGTATCAGCTTCGAGACCGACAACGACACCGAAGTAGCCGCCGGCTACCTGACCTGGCGCCTGCAGCAGGGCGACACCCTGGCCCAGGCTTTGGATGGCGCGCTGGAAGACCTGGACGGCTTCTTCACCTTCGCCATCGGCACCCGCAACGGCTTTGCCGTGATCCGCGACCCGATTGCCTGCAAGCCGGCGGTGCTGGCCGAAACCGATGACTACGTGGCCATGGCTTCGGAGTACCAGGCCCTGGCCAGCCTGCCGGGCATCGAGCACGCCAAGGTCTGGGAACCGGCCCCCGCCACCCTGTACGTCTGGGAGCGCGAAAGCGCCTGACCTGCCACCGAGCCCCTGGAGAACCTTATGAAAACGATCGACCTTTCCAGCACTTCGGTGCGCGTGCTCAACCAGTCCCTGCACGGCGAGGTGCAGGACCATGAATGGCGGGTGACCCACCCCGATGGCAAGCACAACCTGGCCGTGGGCATCAACGCCGCCGTGGCGGTGGATATCGAAGGCCACGCCGGCTACTACTGCGCCGGCATGAACCAGCACGCCAGCGTAACTGTGCATGGCAACGTGGGTGTGGGCGTGGCCGAAAACATGATGTCTGGCTCGGTGCGGGTCAAGGGCAGTGCCTCCCAGGCCGCTGGCGCCACCGCCCATGGCGGGCTGCTGGTGATCGAGGGTGATGCCGGTGCCCGTTGCGGCATTTCCATGAAAGGCGTGGACATCGTGGTGGGCGGCAGCATCGGCCACATGAGCTGCTTCATGGGCCAGGCCGGGCGCCTGGTGGTGTGTGGTGATGCCGGCGATGCGTTGGGCGACTCGCTGTACGAGGTGCAGATTTACGTCAAAGGCTCGGTGCAGTCGCTGGGCTCGGACTGCATCGAAAAAGAAATGCGCGCCGAGCACCTTACAGAATTGCAGGAGCTGCTGAACAAGGCAGGACTGGACCACAAGGCCGCCGATTTCAAACGTTACGGCTCGGCCCGCCAGCTTTACAACTTCAAAGTCGACAACGCCAGCGCGTACTGATCCAGGAGCATTCCCATGAGCGAACAATTCCCCCCGGTACTGCGTGAGTCGGCCACCTTCGATCGCCTGACCATCCAGGAAATCCAGCGTGCCGCCGAAACCGGCATCTACGACATTCGCGGTGGTGGCACCAAACGCCGTGTGCCGCACTTCGACGACCTGCTGCTGCTGGGTGCCAGCGTGTCGCGCTACCCGCTGGAAGGCTACCGCGAGAAGTGCGGCACCGATGTGGTGCTGGGCAACCGGTTTGCGAAAAAGCCGATCCACCTGAAAATCCCGGTGACCATCGCCGGCATGAGCTTCGGCGCGCTGTCGGCCAATGCCAAGGAAGCGCTGGGCCGTGGTGCGACCATCGCCGGCACCAGCACCACCACCGGCGACGGCGGCATGACCCCGGAAGAACGCGGTCAGTCGCAGCATCTTGTGTACCAGTACCTGCCGTCGCGCTATGGCATGAACCCGGATGACCTGCGCAAGGCCGATGCTATCGAGATCGTCCTCGGCCAGGGCGCCAAGCCGGGCGGTGGCGGCATGCTGTTGGGCATGAAGGTAACCGAGCGCGTTGCCGGCATGCGTACCCTGCCGATCGGCGTGGACCAGCGCAGTGCCTGCCGCCACCCCGACTGGACCGGCCCGGACGACCTGGCGATCAAGATTGCCGAAATCCGCGAGATCACCGACTGGGAAAAGCCCATCTACGTGAAGATCGGCGCCAGCCGCCCGTACTACGACGTCAAGCTGGCAGTGAAGGCCGGTGCCGATGTGATCGTGCTCGACGGCATGCAGGGCGGTACTGCGGCGACCCAGGAAGTGTTCATTGAGCACGTCGGCATCCCGATTCTGCCGGCCATCCCGCAGGCCGTGCAGGCACTTCAGGAAATGGGCATGCACCGCAAGGTGCAGCTGATTGTATCGGGTGGCATTCGCAACGGTGCCGACGTGGCTAAAGCCATGGCACTGGGCGCCGATGCGGTGGCCATTGGTACGGCGGCGCTGATCGCCCTGGGTGACAACCACCCGCGACTGGACAGCGAACTGAAGAAGATTGGCTCGGCGGCCGGCTTCTACGACGACTGGCAGAACGGTCGTGACCCGGCCGGCATCACCACCCAGGACCCGGAACTGGCCAAGCGCCTGAACCCGGAAGAGGCCGGGCGCCGCCTGGCCAACTACCTGCGCGTACTGGTGCTGGAGGCGCAGACCATGGCACGGGCGTGTGGCAAGTCGCACCTGCACAACCTGGACCCGGAGGACCTGGTGGCGTTGACCGTGGAAGCGGCGGCGATGGCACGGGTGCCGCTGGCGGGGACTGCGTGGGTGCCGGGCCAGGCGCAGTACTGATCTACCCCGACACCGCCGGCTGCCAGCCGGCGGTTTTCATTGCACAGGAGTGACTCCATGAAGCTTGCCCTTGCTGTTGTGCTGTTCGCGCTGACACCGCTGGCCTACGCCGCTGAACCCACCCTGGACACCGGCAACACCGCCTGGATGATCTGCGCCGCGATGTTCGTGCTGATGATGTGCATACCCGGCCTGGCGCTGTTCTACGGCGGCATGGTACGGGCGAAGAACTTCCTTTCGGTGTTCACCCAACTGTTTGCCGTAGCGGGTGTGATTGGCATCCTTTGGGTGCTGTTTGGCTACAGCCTGGTGGTCGACACCACGGGTATGGTCGAGGGGCAGTTGACCTTCAACAGCTTCATCGGCGGCCTGGACAAGGCGCTGATGCTGAACATCGGCCACGACAGCCTGGTGGGCACAATCCCGGAAGGTGTGTTCGCGGTGTTTCAGCTGACGTTCGCCATCATCACTCCAGCGCTGATTGCCGGTGGTTTTGCCGAGCGCATGAAGTTCAGTGCGTCGTTGCTGTTCATGGGGGCCTGGTTCGTGCTGGTGTATGCGCCGATCGCCCATATGGTGTGGGGCGGGCCGGGGGCGCTGATGGTCAACTGGGGCGTGCTGGACTTTGCCGGCGGCACGGCGGTGCATATCAACTCCGGCGTCGCTGCCTTGGCGGCGGCGTTGATGCTGGGCAAGCGCAAGGGCTATCCGCAGGTGGCCATGCCGCCACACAACCTCGGTTTTACCCTGGTGGGTGCCGGGTTATTGTGGGTGGGCTGGTTTGGCTTCAACGTGGGGTCGGGGCTGGCGGCCAACGAAGGGGCAGGGGTGGTGATGCTGGCTACCATGGTGGCGGCCTGCGCCGGGATTGTCGGCTGGTTGCTGACCGAGAAGGTGATGCATGGTCGACCGACTGCCCTCGGTGCGGCTTCCGGCGCGCTGGCTGGTTTGGTGGGGATTACCCCGGCCTGTGCGTTTGTCGGGCCTTTGGGGGCTGTAGTGATTGGCCTGTTGACCGGGGCCATCTGTTTCTTTGCCGTGACCCGGTTGAAACAGGCATTGGGGTATGACGACAGCCTGGACGTGTTCGGGCTGCATGGCGTGGGCGGGATGGTCGGTGCGATTCTGACCGGGGTGTTTGCTGCACCGGCGTTGGGAGGTTATGTGGAGGGCGTATCGCCTATAGGGCAGGCGCTGGTGCAGTTGAAGGGGGTGGCGTTCACCTTCGTCTACTGCTTCGTGGTGAGCTGGGCGATTCTTGGGGCAATCAAGCTGACCGTAGGGCTGCGGGCCAGTCGGGAAGAGGAAGAGCAGGGGCTGGACCTGGCCGAACACAATGAGCGAGCGTACAACCTCTGATTGATGTGTTGCCTTCACCGGCCCTATCGCCGACAAGCCAGCTCCCAAAGAAACACCACAGGCCAGAGGGTAAGTGGGGAATCTGTGGGAGCTGGCTTGCCGGCGATAGGGCCGTAACAGGTTGAATCAGTGCCCCATGGCCAGCTTGGCACTTATCTGCCGACGACGGTAGGCGCTGTCACGCGAAGCCAGCCACCAGTACAGCGGCGAGGTAACCGCCAAGCCCACTAGCCACGACAGGTCCGCCCCGTTGATGTGCTCGGAAATCGGCCCGACGTACAGCGGCGTGTTCATGAACGGGATCTGCACCACGATGCCCACGGCATAGGCGATCAGCGCCTGCGGGTTGTAACGGCCGTAGATACCGCCATCGACCTGGAAGATCGACTGGATGTCATAGTCACCCTTGTGAATGACGTAGAAGTCGATCAGGTTGATCGCCGTCCATGGCACCAGTACCACCAGCAGCACCAGCACCATGTCGACGAAGTGGCCGATAAAGTCTGCCGAAGCGAACACCGCCACCACGCAGCAGGCCGACAGCACGATCAGCGACAGCACCGCACGGCTCTTGGCGGTAGGGATCCAGCGATAGGCGAAGGTTTGCACCAGGGTGATGATCGACAGCACGGCACCATACAGGTTGAGGGCGTTGTGGCTGATGACACTGAGCAGGAACAGCACCAGCATGATCGGGCCCAGGGTACCGGTGGCCAGCTTGACCGCGTCCATGGTGTCCATGCCGGCCGGGATCGCCAGCACCGCCACGGCGCCGAAGATGAACGACAGGCTCGAACCCAGGGCCGAGCCCAGGTAGGTGGTCCAGAAGGTCGAGCTGACTTTCACATCCGCCGGCAGGTAGCGCGAGTAGTCCGACACATAGGGCGCAAAGGCGATCTGCCACAGCGCCGCGAGTGACACGGTGGCCAGCCAGCCGGCCAGGTTGAAGCCGCCGCGGGTGAGGAAGTCGTCGCTTTGCACATGGGTGAAGATGTAGCCGAAACCGACCACGATGCCGATGCCCAGCACCCAGGTGCCGATACGGTTGAGCACATGGATGAAGCGGTAGCCGATGATGCCGATGATGCCCGAGCCCAGCGCACCGATGACGATGCCTACCGGTACCGGTACGGCGCCGACCACGCCATGCAGCGACTTGCCGGCAAGCACGATGTTGGAGGCGAAGAAACCGATGTACATGACGCCGGCGATCACCACCACCAGCAGCGCGCCAAGGGTACCGAACTGGGCGCGGCTCTGGATCATCTGCGGGATGCCCATTTGCGGGCCCTGGGCCGAGTGCAGTGCCATCAACACACCGCCAACCAGGTGGCCGACCAGGATGGCGATGATGCCCCACACCAGGTTCAGGTGGAACAACTGCACGCCCAGCGCGCCGGTAACGATGGGCAGCGGCGCGATGTTGCCGCCGAACCACAGTGTGAACAGATCCCTTACCTTTCCATGGCGGTCTTCCGGCGGTACGTAGCCGATCGTGTGTTTTTCTATGAGGGGTGCCGAATTGGCTGCACTGGTCATGACTGACTCCAAGGCAAGGTAGGGCATCGGGAACTGCCCGGGGGCGTGCCGGCGAAGGGCGACGCGTTCTTGTTGGAGCGATGATGCGGGGCGCGGGGATAACGAGAAATTAGTAAATATGTACCCATAAACCTTAAAAAACCTAAGGCTGACAAAAGCTTAAGCGGTGGGCGGTAGCAAGGAGGGTGCCAGTTGGCGGGAGGGCTTGTAGTAGAGGGGGTTGTGGTCTGGCGGGTTGGTTGCAGTGGGCTGTGCTGGTGCGCTGCGCCCGTTTTCAGGGCGCAGGCAAAACAGCTACATCGGCAACAACCGATCCTGAATCACCTCTTTCATCACCAGGGTCGAGCTCAAGCGCTTGACGTTGGGGATGCTGGTCAGCTTCTCGTCATACAGCTTCTGAAATGCCGGCAAATCCTTGGCAACCACATGCAGCAGGTAGTCCGGGTCACCGAACAGCCGCTGTGCTTCGACAATCTGCGGGATCTCGGCCAGTGCCGCTTCAAAGTCCGCCACCGGCTGGCGGGTGACCTCCCGCAGGGTCACGAACACCAGCGCGGCGAAGTTGAGCCCCAGTGCGCTCGGCGCCAAGCGGGCGTGATACCCCAGGATCGCCCCGGATTCCTCCAGTGCCTTCAGGCGCCGATGGCAGGGCGACAGGCTGAGCCCCACGCGATCGGCCAGTTCGGTCACCGAGAGGCGACCGTCTTTTTGTAGCTCGGCAAGAATCTTTCGATCAGTCCTGTCCATTGAGAAGGATCTTCCAGTAATTGAACCATGAAGGGGAATATACGAAAGAAAATCCCCGGACGGAATCCGTAATCTTTCGGCATCCCAAGGCAGTGGAAAAAGGAAGATTCAAGTGGCTATCAGTGTTCTGACGGCATTCTGGGCCGTGTCGATGCTGTTCGTAATTACCCCCGGGGCAGACTGGGCCTACGCTATTTCGGCGGGCATGCGCGGGCGCTGGGTGATACCGGCGGTGGCGGGCATGCTGTCGGGGCATTTCCTGGCCACTCTGGTGGTGGCGGCAGGTGTTGGAGGCCTGCTGGCCGGCCACCCGTTGGCGCTGACCTTGCTGACCCTGGCAGGGTGCAGCTACCTGCTGTGGCTGGGCGGCAACCTGTTGCTGAGCCCGGCATTACCCGAGGCCGGGCAGGGCGGTGTGGGGGAGTCGGGCTCGCGCTGGGCGTTGAAGGGTTTTTGCGTCAGCGGGTTGAACCCGAAAGTATTCCTGCTGTTCCTGGCCCTGTTGCCGCAGTTCACCGACCCACAGTCAAGCTGGCCGGTGCCGTTGCAGATCCTGTTGCTGGGCCTGGTGCACCTGTGCAGCTCGCTGGTGATCTATTCGTTGGTCGGCTATGGCGCCAAGGCGGTGCTGAGCACCCGGCCGGGGGCGGCCAGGCTGGTCGGGCGGGTGTCGGGGGTGGCGATGATCACGGTGGCCTTGGGCTTGATAGCGGGGCAGATCAACTGAGTTCACCGGTTTCAAAAGGCTTCAGATAAACTCGCAGCAACCCACAGCACAACCAGGATGTGCCCAATGCCCGAAACAACCCAACTGTTAACGTTTGCCCTGATCTGCCTCGGCATGGTGCTGACCCCGGGGCCGAACATGATCTACCTGATTTCCCGCTCGATCTGCCAGGGGCGCAAGGCCGGCTTGATTTCCCTTGGCGGCGTAGCGCTGGGTTTCGTCATCTACATGTTCTGCGCTGCACTGGGCATCACCGCCCTGGTGATGGCTGTGCCTTTTGCCTACGATGCACTGCGCATTGGTGGCGCGCTGTATCTGCTGTACCTGGCCTGGCAAGCGCTGCGCCCGGGTGGTCGCTCCCCGTTCCAGGTCAAGGACCTGCCGGCGGACAGCCCGCGCCGGCTGTTTACCATGGGTTTTGCCACCAGCCTGCTGAACCCCAAGATCGCCGTCATGTACCTGTCGCTGATGCCACAGTTCATCGAACCCGGCCACGGCAGTGTGCTGGTGCAGTCACTGGTGCTGGGCTCGACGCAGATCGCCATCAGCGTCTCGGTCAATGCATTGATCGCGATCATGGCCGGTTCCATTGCGGTGTTCCTGGCCGGTCGACCGTTGTGGCAGCAGGTTCAGCGCTGGTTGATGGGCACTGTGCTGGCGGGCCTGGCCGTGCGCATGCTGGCTGAAGGGCGTCGCTGAGCCGTCAGGCGAGCTGTCGGGTTCAGCTGCCCAGCACCTTCCCGAGTATCTGACACACCTGTTCTGCCGAATAGGGCTTTGCCAGAAAGGCAAAGCCCTGGTGCCCGCCCTCAGCAATCGACTCGCTGTAGCCCGAGGTGAGGATAACCGGCAACTGCGGCCGCTGACGCCGCAGTTCACGGGCCAGTGCCAGCCCACCCATGCCGGGCATCACCACATCGGAAAATACCGCATCGAAATGGCCTGCAGGCCCCGCCAACTGGGCCAAGGCATCTTCCGCCGAACGCGCATAGCTGATCTGGTAACCATGGTCCTCAAGGATTTGTGCAGTGAAGTTGCCGAGGTCGGGGTTGTCTTCCACCACCAGTATTCGCCGCTGCTCACCTTGCGTCTGTGCCTGGGGGCTGGCCGTGGTGTCTGCCGTCGGAGCCGCTGGCGGCGCCTCCTGAGGCAAATAAAGGGTGAACGTGGTGCCCTGACCCGGGGTGCTGTGCACCTGCACATCCCCGCCCGACTGCTTGGCAAAGCCGAACACCTGCGAAAGCCCGAGGCCGGTGCCTTCGCCTGGCGCCTTGGTGGTGAAGAACGGGTCGAAGATACGCTCCAGCAGCTCGGCGGCAATGCCGACACCGCCGTCACTCACCGAAATCGCCGCAAACGTGCCTGCCTGCACAGGCTGGCCACGCAAGGCAGGCAGGCGCTGGTCAGCCAGCAAGCGCAGTTGCAAGGTGCCTTCACCCGCCATGGCGTCACGGCCATTGAGCATCAGGTTGATCACCGCAGTTTCCAGTTGGCTGAGGTCGGCGCGGATGTGGCAAGGCGCCTCTGGCAACTGCAATTCCACCTGGATGCGTGCACCGGTGGCGGTGTCGAGCATGTCGGCCATGGCTTCCAGCCGTGGCCCGGCTTCGAACACCTGAGGGCTGAGGGCCTGGCGCCTGGCAAAAGCCAGCAACTGCCCCGTCAGCTTGGCGCCGCGGTCGACCGTGTCGGACATGGTCTTGAGGTAGCGCTCGCGGCGCTTTTCATCGAGGCTGGGGCGCCGCAGAAAATGCAGCGAGGAGCGGATGATGGTCAGCAAATTGTTGAAGTCGTGGGCAACACCACCAGTCAGTTGGCCGATGGCTTCAAGCTTTTGGGTCTGGCGCAGCACGGCTTCGGTGTGCAGCAACTGGGTAGTGCGCTCTTCGACGCGATGTTCGAGGGTGGCATTGAGTGCTTCGAGCGCCGCCATGGCCTCGCGCACTTCGGCATTGGCCTGTACCCGCTGGATGTGGGCCCAGGAGCGTTCGGTGACTTCGCTGAGCAAAGCCAGTTCGTAATCGGTCCATTCGCGCGGCACACAGTCATGGATGGCCATCAATGCGGTCAGGCGACCGCCTTTTATCAGTGGCATGCAGATGGTGGCAGTGATGCCGATGGCCTGAAAGGTGGCTGCCTCGTCGGCAGCCAGTTCACTGAGGTTGTCGTTGATCACCAAGGGCAGGCCGCTGCGCAGGCGGCTGAACGCCAGGCGACCGAAGTCGTGCAACTGGTACTGGCCCACCAGCCGTGGCGCGCCGTGGGCTACCGAGTCACCGCAGATGGTAAAGCCGTCTTCGTCAGGGTCCATCACCGCATAGGCGCAACTGGACAGGCCCAGGTGTTCCACCAGCATACGCGTTGTGGTGGCCAGTATCTGGTCCGGGGCCGTGGCTTCGGCCACGGCGCGGCCGAGTTGGTCAAGGAAGTTGAGGCGCTGGTTGGCGATCACGCTGGCCGTGGTTTCGGTCACGGTGTCGAGCATGCCCAACACCGTGCCGTCATGGTCACGGATGGGGCTGTAGCAGAAGGTGAAATAGGCGCGTTCCGGGCCGCCGTTGCGGTCAATCGTCAGCGGAAAGTCTTCTATGTACACCGCCTCGCCAGCCAAGGCGCGGTCGGCCATGCTGCCGATGTCGGCCCAGGCTTCCTGCCACACGTCGCGGAAGGGGATGCCCAAGGCCAGGGGCTTGCGCCCGAGAATCTGGGTGAAGGCGTCGTTGTGCAGCGTGAGCAGGTCCGGGCCCCACAGCACGGCCTGTGGAAAGCGCGATGCCAGGCACAGGGCCAGGGTGGTTTTCAGAGTGTCTGGCCAGTGTTCGAGCGGGCCCAGGGGCGTGGCGGCCCAGTCGTGGTTGCGGATGCGTTCGGCCATCAGTCCGCCGCCGTCTAGCCATTTTGCCATGTGCTCTGCCGGTCCGTTTGCGTAAGGCCTTTAGGGTGCACCGAGAATAGGCGATTGGCGAGGGGTTTGTGCAGGCTTGTGCCGGCCGCTTCGCCGGTACGGGCTAGCGAATGAAGTGCACCTTGCCAGAGTCATCGTTGCCCATGTAGATGCCGTAAACCCCTGCCTGCCGCTCAAGGATGTAGCGCTCCAGTATCTGCCGGATCGCCGGGTAGTAGATCTCGTCCCACGGAATCTCGTCCGGTTCGAAGAACCTGTACGCCAGCGTCTCCGCCCCGTACTGCCCGGTTTCTTCGATGGCGATGGCGCGGAAGATGATGTACACCTCGCTGATCTTCGGCACGCTGAAGATCGAGTAAGGCGAAACGATATCGGCACGCACGCCGCTTTCTTCCCACACCTCGCGCAGCGCCGCCTGCTCGGTGGTTTCGCCGGCCTCCATGAAGCCAGCCGGCAAGGTCCAGGTACCCGGGCGCGGGGGGATGGCGCGCTGGCACAGCAGGTACTTGCCATCGCGCTCGATGATGCAGCCGGCGATGATCTTCGGGTTCACGTAGTGGATGTAGCCGCAGCCGGTACAGTGCAGGCGTTCGTGGGTATCGCCTGTGGGAACGCCCCGGGCCAGTTCCGTGGTGCAGTGCGGGCAGTAGCGCGGGGCGTTGGGCATGATCAGCGGCCTATACGGGGTTCCTTCAGGGCCAAGGGCTCGACGATGTCGCGAACCTTGGCGTTGTCATCCTGCTTCTGGCGCAGGTAATCCAGGGCTACCTTGGCGGCAGCGCGGACGTGGTCGACCGAGGCCTGGTGGGCCACCAGCGGGTCGCCACCCTTGATCGCCTCGACGATCTTTTCCATTTCGCGGTTGCTGGCGCCGCGGCGGTTTTCCTGCGACACAGATGTAGCACGCAGGTAGCTGATGCGCGCCTGCAACTGGCGCAGCTGCTGGGCCGCCACCTGGTTGCCGGAACCTTCCAGCAGCACATCGTAGAAACCTTGAACCGAGTCCAGCACCTGTTGCAGTTCGCCTTCTTCGAGGGCCTCGCGGTTGACCTCCAGCGCACGTTCCAGGGCACGGATGTCCTTGGCTTTGGCGTTGAGGGTGAACAACTGCACGATCAGGCCTTCGAGCACGCAACGCAGCTCGTAGATGTCGCGGGCGTCTTCCAGGGTGATAATGGCGACGCGCGGGCCCTTGGCGTCGGCGAATTCCACCAGGCCTTCGGATTCCAGGTGTCGCAGCGCTTCGCGTACCGAGGTACGGCTGACCCCAAGGCGGTCGCAGAGGTCGCGCTCGACCAGGCGGTCGCCTGGCAGCAGGTGGAAGTTCATGATCGCGGCGCGCAGCTTGTCGAGCACGATTTCGCGCAGGGTAACGGGGTTGCGGTTGACCTTGAAGCTGTCGTCGAGTGGCTGGCGTTTCATCAGGTGCGCTCTTTATGAGGCTGTTGCGCCAACATCGCGGAACGCCCCGAACCGAGGCTTTCCATGCAGTGGTTCGAACAGCCCGTTGTTAACGGGTTGGCTCCGCATCGGCTTCGGCAAACGCTTCACGGGCCAGGCGGAAGCTGTCCACCGCCGCGGGTACGCCGCAGTAAATGCCGACCTGGAGCAGGATTTCGCGAATCTGTTCACGGCTCAGGCCATTGCGCAGTGCGCCCCGAATGTGCAGCTTGAGTTCGTGGGGCCGGTTGAGCGCGGAAATCATGGCCAAGTTTATCATGCTGCGCTCTTTGAGCGATAAGCCTTCGCGGCCCCAGACGTGGCCCCAGCAGTATTCTGTGACCAGTTCCTGCAACGGCTGGGTGAACGCGTCGGCGTTCTGGATCGAGCGGTTGACGTAGTCCTCGCCCAGCACCTGGGTGCGGATCTGCAAGCCTTTCTCGTACTTTTCGTTGCTCATGTGCAGTACTCCGGAATAAAACAGGGGCCGCAACCGAGGGTGAGACGATTAGCGCGGCCCCTAAAAAGGGGTGAAACGGGGGCCGCTGTGCGGCCCATCGCCGGCAAGCCAGCTCCCACATGTACTGCACAGGGCTTGAGGCCTGTGGGATCTCCTGTGGGAGCTGGCTTGCCGGCGATGGGCTGCAAAGCAGCCCCGGCGATGCCAAGGTCAGCCCAAGGGCGGCAGGGCGCCCAGCTTGCCTTTGTGGTAAACCATCGGCGTTGCCGGCTGCTCGGGCAGCACCAGGTTTTTCACAGCGCCCACGATGATCGCGTGGTCCCCGCCGTCATACTCGCGCCACAGTTCGCACTCGATGATCGCCGTAGCCTTGGCCAGCAGCGGGTTGCCCAGCTCGCTCAGGTGCCAGTCGATGCCTTTGGCCTTGTCCTTGCCCTTGCCGGCGAAGGCATAGGCTTCGGCGGTCTGGTCGGCGGACAGCAGGTGGATC
This sequence comes from Pseudomonas sp. LLC-1, assembly GCF_002992185.1. Lineage (NCBI taxonomy): Bacteria > Pseudomonadati > Pseudomonadota > Gammaproteobacteria > Pseudomonadales > Pseudomonadaceae > Pseudomonas > Pseudomonas sp. LLC-1. Next base: position 60,967 of record NZ_LUVY01000024.1, read on the forward strand.
GCAAACTGCTTGCTGTCGCGCAGGATCGGGTAGGTGTCGGAGGCGTAGTTGGGGCAGAACAGCACCAGCGCCGGGTCGATCGACAGCGCGCTGAAGGCGCTGGCGGTGATGCCGACGATGGCGCCGTCGGCGTCCAGGGTGGTGACTACCGTGACGCCGGACGGGAAGGAGCCCATCACGTCTTTGTAGATGCCGGGTTCGATCATCTCGTGTTCCTCTTAACGCATCACGAACGGGTCGGGCATCGGCGCGGTGGACAGGTTGATCCACACGGTCTTCAGCTCGGTATAGGCCAGCACCGAATCGATGCCGCTCTCGCGGCCGTAGCCGCTGTTCTTGAAGCCGCCGATCGGTGCCATGGCCGACACGGCGCGGTAGGTGTTGACCCAGATGATCCCCGAGCGCACGTCGCGGGCCAGGCGGTGGGCACGGCCCAGGTCGCGGGTCCAGATGCCGGCGGCCAGGCCGAACTGCGAGTCGTTGGCGATTTCCAGTGCCTCTTCCTCGGTCTTGAAGCGGATCACCGCGGCAACCGGGCCGAACACCTCTTCCTGCATGATGGTCATCGCGTTGCTGTCGCACTCGAACAGGGTCGGCTCGTAGAACCAGCCGTCACCTTCGACCTCGGCACGCTTGCCGCCCATGTGCAGCTTGGCGCCTTCGGCCTTGGCCGCAGCCACCAGGCCTTCGACCACGGCCAGTTGTTGCGCGGTGGCCATCGGGCCCATTTCGCTGGCATCGTCCTGCGGGTTGCCGATGCGGATGCGCTTGGCACGGGCGATAAGGCGCTCGACGAATTCGTCGAAGATCTCGTCCTGCACCAGCAGGCGCGAACCGGCCACGCAGCTTTGCCCGGAGGCGGCATAGATGCCGGCCACGGCGCCATTGATGGCGCTGTCCAGGTCGGCGTCGGCAAAGATGATGTTCGGCGACTTGCCACCCAGCTCCAGCGACAGCTTGGCAAAGTTTTCGGCGCTGCTGCGCACCACATGGCGCGCGGTGGTGGCGCCGCCGGTGAAGGCGATCTTGCGCACCAGCGGGTGACGGGTCAGCGCCGCGCCGGTGCTTGGGCCGTAACCGGTGACCACGTTGACCACACCGGCCGGGAAACCGGCCTCAAGGGCCAGGCGGGCCAGTTCGAGGATGGTCGCCGAGGCGTGCTCGGACGGTTTGAGCACAATGGTGTTGCCGGCGGCCAGGGCCGGGGCCAGCTTGATCGCGGTGAGGTACAGCGGGCTGTTCCACGGGATGATGCCGGCCACTACGCCAATCGGCTCGTGCACGGTGTAGGCGAACAGGTCGGGCTTGTCCAGCGGCAGGGTGCCGCCTTCGAGCTTGTCGGCAAGGCCCGCCGTGTAGTGGAAGAACTCTGGCAGATAGCCCACCTGGCCGCGGGTTTCGCGGATCAGCTTGCCGTTGTCGCGGCTTTCCAGCTGGGCCAGGTGCTCCTTGTTTTCGGCAATCAGGTCGCCCAGGCGACGCAGCAGCTTGCCGCGCGCGGTGGCGGTGATGCTGCGCCATTCCTTGCTGTCGAAGGCACGCTGGGCGGCCTGCACCGCCAGTTCGACGTCGGCTTCATCGGCGTCGGGCAGTTGCGCCCAGGCCTGAGCGGTGGCCGGGTTGAGGCTGTCGAAGGTCTTGCCGCTCTGGGCATCGCGCCATTGGCCGTCGATGCACATCTGGAAACGAACGAGGGTCATGCAACAATCCCCTTGGCGGATTCGGTGAGGGTGCGGGCTTGCGCGAGGAAGTCCAGCAGCATCTTGTTGACTTCACGCGGGGCTTCTACCGGCATCATATGCCGTTGCTCGGCGAGGACCACACTGTGCGCACCAGGAATGCTGGCGGCGAGCTGGCGGGTCATGGCTGGGGTAGAGCCCGAGTCGAGTTCGCCGGTGGCGATCAGCGTCGGCACCTGGATGCTGCCCAGATCGTCGGCGCGGTACATGTCCTGGGTGGCGAACAGCGAATAGGTGGTGTGGTAGCCCTGCGGGTCGTTGCTCGCCAGCACCTGGCGGATGGCGGCGACCTGCGCCGGGTTGGCAGCCTTGTATTCACGGCTGAACCAGCGGTCCAGGGCGGCGTCGACGTTGGCGTCGGGGCCCAGCTGCGCCGCCTGGGCGGCGCGGGCGATAACGCCGGCACTCTGCTCGGGGGTGCGGTTGAACACGCTGTTGAGTACCACCAGTGCCGCCAGGCGTTGCGGGTAGTTCAGGGCAAATGCACGGGCAACCAGGCCGCCCATGGAGAAGCCGATCACGGTCGCTTGTGTGATTTGCAGGTGGTCGAGCAGTTCGGCGAGCTGGGCGGCGTAGCCTTCCAGGCCGATGTCGGCAGCCGGCAGGGTGCTTTGGCCGTGGCCGAGCATGTCGTAGGCGATGACGCGGTAGTCGTTGGCCAGGCCAACGATCTGACCGCCCCACATTTCCTTGTTCAGGCCCACGCCGTGGATCAATACCACGGGTTGGCCCTGGCCGACGGACAGGTAGCTGGTGCCGGCAGGGGTGTGTTCAGCGACAGGCTGAATCATGGAGGGCGCTCCTTGAAGGTCGGGCGCGGCGGGTAAGCACGCCACGCCCCGGCCCCGTTTTGGTTGTTGTTATTGAGCGTTGGCTTTTTCGGCAGCCAGTTCTTCCAGGTCGATGTAGCGGTTGCCGATGCGCGGGTGCAGGCGGCCGCCGTCGGCAGCGCCGAGGACCACGACGATTTCATCGGCACGCGGGGCGTCTTCGATCTGCATTTCCAGGGTGATGTAGTGCGAACGCAGGCCTTCATCGTCCTTCTGCATCATCGGGATCTGGATCGAGGTGCCTGGGCCGCCACGTTTGTTGGTGAAGCTCAGGTAGCTCTTGGCCTGTACCGCTTCGCGGTAGTGGTTGCCGAAGCGCAGGGTGTGGATCACTGCCGAGGCGTGCTCGATTTCGCCATCGGCGCCCACTACTGCAGCTTTACCGTAGGCTTCGATCTTGTCGGCACCGCCGATGGCGGCAGTCAGGCGCTCGACCATCAGGGCACCCAGGTCCGAGCAGTTGGCGCGGATTTCCGGCTTCAGATCTTCAACGAAACCGCGACCGGCCCATGGGTTCTTGATCACGACGGCCAGGCCGACCATGGTCACCGGCTTGTCGGTGGCCTTGCCGCCTTCGATGCGGGTCTCTTCGGAGTAGGTGACGATCTTGCGGATTTCGAAACTCATGGGTGGCTCCTGGTGAGGGTTATCAGCTCTTGTTGTCTGATGGTATACCATAATATTTGTTGTGCAAGAGGGGGCTGGAAATTTCTCTTGCGAGGGGACGAAAGGTTGGCTGATGCCCTGAATCTTGTGGTGTCTGTACTGGCCCTATCGCCGGCAAGCCAGCTCCCACAAGGACTGCACTGCTTTCAGAACCTGTGGTGATCCTGTGGGAGCTGGCTTGCCGGCGATAGGGCCAGTGCAGGTTTCATAAAAAAGCCCGCTCATGCAGGCCGCAGGGGCCCACGTGAGCGGGCGCGTCCCGCAATGATTCAGGCAATGGGAATTCAGGCGAACGCCGGCACCACTTCCTTGATGAACAGCTCCAGCGACTTCTTCTTCTCGGCGTGGGGCAGGCTGTTGTCGCACCAGAAGCTGAACTCGTCGACACCGAGCTCCTGGTAGTACTTGATGCGCGCAATGATCTCTTCCGGGGTGCCGATCATGGTGTTCTTGCGGATGTTCTCCAGCTCGAACGCCGGCACTTCGGCGAACTTCGACTCCGGGCTTGGCTCCAGGAAGCCGTTGACCGGGGTGGTCTTGTTGCCGAACCAGGCGTCGAAGGTGCGATAGAAGCGCGAGATGGCCTGGGCGCCGACCTTCCAGCCTTCCGGCTCCGCCGGGCTGTGTACATGGGTGTGGCGCAGCACCATCAGTTGCGGGCGCGGCACATCCGGGTTGTTGTCCAGGGCGGCCTGGAACTTGTTCTTCAGGTCCAGCACTTCTTCGTCACCCTTCATCAGCGGAGTGACCATGACGTTGCAGCCGTTGGCCACGGCGAAGTTGTGCGAGTCCGGGTCGCGGGCGGCGATCCACATCGGCGGGGTGGCGTTGAATGGCTTCGGTACGCTGGTGGAAGTGGGGAACTTGTAAACTTCGCCGTCGTGGGCGTAGTCGCCTTCCCACAGCTTGCGCACTACCGGCACCATTTCGCGCAGCGCCTTGCCGCCGTCGGTGGCCGGCATGCCGTTGGCCATGCGGTCGAATTCGAACTGGTAGGCGCCACGGGCCAGGCCCACTTCCATGCGCCCGTTGCTGATCACGTCGAGCAGGGCGCATTCACCCGCCACGCGGATCGGGTTCCAGAACGGCGCGATGATGGTGCCGGCGCCCAGGCGGATCTTGTCGGTGCGTGCAGCCAGGTAGGCCAGCAGCGGCATCGGGCTTGGCGAAATGGTGTATTCCATGGCGTGGTGTTCGCCAATCCACACGGTGCTGAAACCGCCGTCTTCGGCCATCAGGGTCAGTTCGGTCAGGTCTTCGAACAGCTGGCGGTGGCTGACCTGTTCATCCCAACGTTCCATGTGCACGAACAACGAAAATTTCATGGGGCTTTCCTCAACGCTTGAAAGGGGCTGGCGCCGGGCAGGGGAGGCGCCAGGGGGCTCGATTCAGAATAGGCTTCAGGCAAAGGCCGGCAGGCTGGCCATTTTGCCGCGGCAGTACACCATCGGCCGTGGCGCTTCTGCAGGGACGATCAGGTTGTGCACCTTGCCGACCATGATGGCGTGGTCGCCACCTTCATATTCACGCCACAGTTCGCATTCGATAACGGCGGTGGCGCCGGCCAGGATCGGGTTGCCCAGTTCGCTCAGGCTCCACTCGATGCCACTGGCCTTGTCCTTGCCCTTTTTGGCGAACGCATAGGCTTCAGCCTGCTGTTCACCCGAGAGCAGGTGAATGGCGAAGCGTTTCTGCCTGATCAGCACAGGGTAGGAGTCGGAGGTGTAGTTGGGGCAGAACAGCACCAGCGGCGGGTCCATCGACAGGGAGGAGAAGGCGCTGGCGGTCAGGCCGACAACCGAGCCGTCGTCGTCCAGGGTGGTGATGACGGTAACGCCGGACGGGAAGGAGCCCAGGACGTGCTTGTAGACGGTTGCGTCGATCATCTCGTGTACCTCTAAAAGGCTGCGGTGGTCCGCGGTTTTTATCGTTGATGTGTCTGATGGTATACCGTAATACCTATTTTGCAAGCGGAATTTTCAACCCTGATTTTTCACGATGAACGGCTCAAGGCCACGTAAATAGAGGCGTTGAGCGATGAGGCGGTTTGTCGCAGGGGTTTCGCGAGCAGATCAGCGGCCGTTTTTTCCTGCGGATCAGTGTTGTCAAAAGTTTGGAATACCATAATATGGTCCGCAGCTGAGAGGCCGCCCTGGATGCGGTTTCCTTACAACGATAAAAACGACCTTTCGAGCTGAATCCTATGTCCCAACCGTCGTCGCAACACCAGTTTGTCGAGAATCACACGGTCGATTACGTTCCACCTGCCGAGCGCCATGGGAAGGCGCGCGACCTGTTCACCCTCTGGTTCAGTACCAACATTGCGCCACTGCCTATCGTCACCGGCGCCATGGTGGTCCAGGTGTTCCACCTCAATCTGTTATGGGGGCTGATTGCCATTGTGCTGGGCCATCTGGTCGGCGGCGTGGTCATCGCCCTGGCCTCTGCGCAGGGACCGCAGCTGGGCATTCCACAGATGGTGCAGAGCCGTGGCCAGTTCGGCCGCTACGGCGCCTTGCTGATCGTGTTCTTCACCGCGCTGATTTATGTCGGCTTCTTCATTTCCAACATCGTCCTGGCGGGCAAGACCATCCATGGCATCACCCCAAGCGTGCCGATGCCGGGCGCGATCGTGATCGGTGCCCTCAGCGCCACTGCCATTGGCGTGATCGGTTATCGCTTCATTCATATTCTGAACCGTATCGGTACCTGGGTGATGGGTTCGGCGCTGCTGGCCGGCTTCATCATGATGTTCGCCCAAGACCTGCCGGCCGACTTCTTCAGCCGTGGTGCATTCAACCTGTCGGGCTTCATCGCCACCGTGTCATTGGGCACCATCTGGCAGATCAGCTTCTCGCCATACACCTCCGACTACTCGCGCTACCTGCCGCGTGAAGTAGGCATCGCCAAGCCGTTCTGGGCCACGTACTTCGGCGCCACCCTGGGCACCATCCTGTGCTTCAGCTTTGGTGCGGTGGCGGTGCTGTGCGTGCCGGAAGGCACCGACGCCATGGATGCGGTGAAACAGGCCACCGGCTGGCTGGGCCCGATCCTGATGGTGCTGTTCCTGCTCAACATCATCAGCCACAACGCCCTCAACCTGTATGGCGCGGTGTTGTCGATCGTTACTGCGATCCAGACCTTCATGGCCGAATGGACACCGAGCATCAAGGTGCGTGTGTTGCTGGCATCGGTGATTCTGGTGGGCTGCGGGATGGTTGCCCTGAACGCCTCGGCGGACTTCATTGGCCACTTCATCGGCCTGATCCTGGCGCTGCTGCTGGTACTGGTGCCGTGGGCTTCGATCAACCTGATCGACTTCTACCTGATCAAGAAGGGGCAGTACGACATTGCGTCGATCTTCAGTGCTGATGGCGGTATCTATGGCCGCTTCAATCACCACGCGATCATTGCCTATGCGTGCGGGATTCTGGTGCAACTGCCGTTTGCCAATACGTCGCTGTATGTGGGGCCGTATTCGAATATTGTCGAAGGGGCTGATCTGTCGTGGCTGTTCGGCTTGATCGTGACGGTGCCGCTGTATTATTGCCTGGCGACCCGCGGCAAGGCTGTCGAGAAGGCGGGGCGGGTTGTGAGTGTTAACGACTGATAGAACGTCGTTGCTGTAACGGGGGCTGCTTTGCAGCCCATCGCCGGCAAGCCAGCTCTCATCAAACAAAATGCAACCCACTGTTTTTTAAGCACTCAGGCAGCCACCAGTTGGTACCCCAGTTTCCGGGCTTTGCGAAGCAAAGCCCGGACCTGTCGGTCTTGGCTCCTGGCTTCGAATTCCTCAAGACCTTTTTCGACATAAGCCTGTTTCTTGGTTAGCAGGTTGTACACCAGTCGTGCCAACTGGTGGGCAGTGGCTTTGATGGCGCAGCTGGTATCCATTCGAGTCAGCCTGGCTCGGTGCGATGCACCAATGAAACCCTTGTCATTACGAGCATTGGATGCAGCCTGCTTGAGTGCTTGAGCTGCTCGATTGACTATTTTGGGCCCGCCTCCTGCCAGTCGATGACCGCCGGAGATTCGAG
>NZ_LUVY01000025.1:0-71575 GCF_002992185.1 Pseudomonas sp. LLC-1
AGCGGTCACGCCGGTGGTAGCCATCCAGCCCTTTGTAGAGCAGTTCCTTGTAGAGGCCCGCGCCAACATACTCGTGGATGACCAGCTTCTGGCCCAGAGTGCCTTTCATGAACACGTAGACATAACCCGGGCGCAGTGCGCGGAGGGTATAGGCGGAGTGCTGCAGCGGGGCGAAGCCTTGTTCCAGGTTGAAGCCTGAATCGGCGTAACGGCAGGCGGGTGCGTCAGCGGTGCGCGGCACGATGGCATAGCGAATGGGCAGAATGGGGACGCGTGCGCTGCAGGCAGGGCCGGAGGTGGCGCTGCTGACACTGTTGTCATTCATGGCTGGGCTCCTTGCTTTTGACCAAAGCGTGCAGTTCGTAGAGTCGGCTCTGTGGAGATTCCTCGAGGTTGGTGTAGATCTTCCCGGCCTGGTCATCGGTCATGAGCCACATGTGCCTGGCAATCAGCCTGATGAACTCCCCAGCGACTTCCTCATCGCGAAAGTTGAGGGCTTTCAGTTGTGGCAGCAGGCTCTCAATCCATTGCCTGATGTCGGCCACTGTGTGGGTGGCGTGCTGTGGCAGGGCTACCACCTCGTGTGCCAACGTGAGCACGAAATGCTCGTGCATGCCTGCCTGCAGCCGCTCAAGTTCAAGCCTGCCAAGTGAGAGCGGGGCTTGCGAAAAGCAGCGTGTATCGGTCGGGCTGCGTTCGAGTGATTTCCACGCGTGAGCTGGCCCCCAGTTGACTCGCCAGGCCAGCGAAGTCACAGGCCCAAGCCATGCGTTTCGATGCTTTTCATCCAGTGCATCCAGCCAGGCCGCCAGGTGGTCCGGGTTGAACTGGAAAGTGGCCAGCCCCTGATCCGGAAGCGAAATTTGTACAAGGCTGGTGAAATGGTCTGCCAACTGGGCAAGGCCAATCTCGGCATCCACCGCAATGACGCCGCCAATGGGCATCCAGGTAGCGATTGCATGGGCAAGCAGTTCTGGTGCATCTGACACGGCTACCAGTAACGGCCCGAAGTCATGGCGTTCGTCCAGAGCGCTGCGCCTCCACAGCCACGCATGCTGGGTGTTCAGGCTGACATCATTGATCAGCTCAAGCACCGAAGGGGCATAGGCGGGTACCAGCTCACCATTGGCAAGTATTTGGGTTATAGGCCGGTAGGCCCAGTGCTCGATCACGCGGCTTTCGAGCAGCAGAAAGCGAGCGTTCTTCCCGAAGTGCTCGCTCGGTTGTAAGAGGGTGGTTGTTGTACTCATTGGCCTGGTCCTCGCATACAGCGGCAGTCGGGCATGGCGCAGGTGCCATCGGCGCGGCGCCCGCACTGGCGCTCCAGAGGTTTGCCAGTGACCGGCGTGCCGCTGATTGAGAAGGGGTTGGTTGCCCCGTCTGCAGACTTGAGCATCTGACCGTTGATGCGAATCGTCGGGCTGTCCAGCGTGATGCCTGTCTCGTCGATCCGGATGGCGCCCCCTGGGCCCTGGATGATCACCGCTTCCGCCGTGCGAAGCTCATAGCGGCGTGTTCGCCTGCGGATTTCCTCGCGGGCTTCAAGCGCTGCAAGCCCTTCGACCTGCTGATTGAGGTTACCGCCGATAAGGGTGTGGTGATTGGCGGTGATCCGGTCGTGGCGGTGATTACCGATGGTTTCAACGCGGTCCTTGGCAATATTGATGGTCTGGTTGCGACCTATATCGAGCGCGGCATCCTGGCCAATGGTGACGCGCTCATCATTGCCAACCGTTTCCGTGCGGTCACGGCCAATCAGAATGGTTTCGTCGTTACTGACCTGTTCATGACGATCATTGCCGACCTGTGTCGTCTCGTCGTGCTTGACCACGTTGTTCTGGTCTTTCTGGGCATGGATGAACACCTCTTCCTGGCCCAGTTCATCTTCAAAACGCAGTTCATTGAAGCCATCACCCTTGTGGGTCTGGCTTTTGATGGTCATGCGGGTCTTGTGCCGGGGCAGGTCGTAAGGCGGTAGCTGGTCACCGCAGTAGGTGCGCCCGGTGATCATTGGCTGGTCAGGGTCGCCGTTGACGTAATGGATGATCACGTCCTGGCCGATACGCGGGATAGCCATCGAGCCCCAGCTACCGCCGGCCCAGCCTTGGGATACCCGTACCCAGCATGAACTGAACGCGTTGTCCTGGCTTTCGCGGTCCCAGGGGAAGCTGACCTTCACCCGGCCCCACTCATCGCAATAGATTTCCTCACCAGGCGGCCCGACAACGGTCGCCATGTGGGGGCCATCAACCCTTGGCCTGGGCAGCGGGGCAGGGCGCCATTCAGTTCGGCCTGGCACCAGTAGTGCTTTTTGTTCGTAGCGTGTGCCTTGGTCGGCACTGGCCGACTCTTCCTGCAAGCTGGTGAACTGGCTACCTTCGTGGGTGACCGTGCTTGCCCGCCAGTGCACATTCAGGTCTTCCCGGGGGTGGCCGGTCAGGGTGAAACTCAGGCCCGGTTGCAGGCGTACATCGTCGCCCTGGACTTCGGCAATGCGTACGTCGTGGCGCAGGGCGGTGATGCGGTTTTCGGTGAACGGCTTGCCGACGGCATCGCGCTTGTAGCGGCCGGGGTAGTCGAAGCACTCATAGTCTGTGGACTGGTGTTCCAGATGGGGCCCCGAGGCCCGATGTTCCTGGCGATAGGCCGGGTGGGTGAAGGTGTAATCGCGCTGAACCTGGCGTGCGGTTCGCACGTGTTCGCTGTAGCGCAAGTGTTGCAGACAAGGGGTGCGTCGGGTGCCCCCGCTGTTGGCGTGGTACAGCACGGTGGAAGGTCTGGCTGGTTTGTTACCCTCGACGAAGCCTTCGTCCTCATCCTCGCCATGGGCTGTGTCGCACTCGATATGCCCCAATGTGAGCAGCCGGTCGGTGATGATCAGTTTGTGCTGCTTTTCAGTGTGCTCAAACCGATAGACCATGCCTTCTTCAGCAGCGATGCGGGCAAAGAAGTCGAGATCGGTTTCGCCAGCCTGTACGCAGAATTCCCGGACGTGGTAGTCGAAACCGGTGCCGAATTGATACTGGACGATACCTTGACGCTTGAGCATCAGTTCGAGAATTTGCGGGGCGGTCTTGTGCTGGAAGATGCGCCAGTTCGAGCGCAGCCTGGCGCGGGCCAGTTGGGGCTCGACCAAGGCATGGTAGTAGGTACGGCAGAAGCCACTCTCGCCCTGGCTGAAGCGGCTGACCAGGCCGTGTACGTACCCTACGGGGCGTTCACCCTGCCAGATGGTGAAGAGCACGGGTTTGTCGAGCAGGTGGCCGAAGTCGATGTCGTGTTCGAAGCTGACCAGCTCCAGGGTCAACGTAAATGGTTGGCTGAGCGCTTCTTCGAACTTGAATGACACCACTTCGAACTCAGCGTTGCCAACGAGAGGCTGGAAGCTGTATCGCAAGTCAGATTGGCTGGGCATAAGCAGTCCTTGTCCGTCGTCTGAGACTTCGAAGTGCCCAGGCAGATCATGGCTGCCCGGGCTTTTCCGTTAGATCAGACGATCGGGTTACGCCAATCGTCAGAGCCCAACGTACCTGCAGCCTCGTGTGTCCAAGTGATCTTGCGGTATGACAGGGCCACTTCGACCAGTTGCGTGTAATTGTTGTTTTTCTGATTTTGGGCATGCGGAAGGACGGTATTGATGTCCACGATGGTGGCGTCCTCCAGCTTGGTGGTGAAGAAGTGCTCCTGCGTGCCCTCCACTGAGGTGCGGTACCATTTCACTTCAACGGTCGGCAGCATTTCGCCGCTGGCCAGGGCCCGATACATCAGCGGTGTGGCTTTGTTCAATGAACTGGTGAAAACGAAAGGCTTATGCACCCTTTGGCCTGTAGGCTGGCCACTTTGCGGATCGGTGGGAACGGTTACCTGGTGCTTGATCTCCTGCACCAGAATTTCGTCCTCATGGCCTTGGACGAACACATTGCCGACTGACTCGGACGTGAATGCACCTGCGGTGATATTGCCTTGGGTCTTGCCTTCGATGGAGATGTAAGCGGGTGTTGGCATGGCAGTTTCTCCTGCGTCCATGTGGATTAGCACGCACACCACAGGTGGCGTGGCCATCGAAAACGATGGGCTTTTCAATGAGGCAGATGCCTCGCTAATGGGGTGAATTCGGTGGGTGCATGTAGCCTTCACCTACTGCTGCAGGATGGCGTTGAGCGACTCCAGTACTTCGGTGGTAATCAGGTGCAGCCGGTAGCTGTAGATGCCGTAGGCCACGGCCATGGCGATGGCGGAAATCACCAAAGGGCTCCACCAGGGCCATTGCCGGTTCATGCGGAAGTTGCGTGGGGCCACATTGGTGTAGGGGTCGCAGACTTCTTCAGGGGTGGGGCCACGCAGTTCGCGGATGATCCCGTGCAGTTGGTGAATCAGTGCAGTGACGGTTTCTTCGCCTTTCGGCGCCAGCGCATACTTGCCCCTCAGCCCAAGGCAAAGGGCGAAGTACATGAACTCCAGCACGTCCTGATAACGCTTGGGCTCCTGCATCAGGCGCGAGATCACGGTGAAGATCTTTTCTCCGCCCCAGGTCTCGTCGTGGAAGATGCTCAGTAAGGGTTCCTGGCTCCAGCAACTGCTTTTGCCCCAGGGCCGCTCCATGACGGCCTCGTCGATGAACAGGCACAGGCCGTAGGTATACGCCAGCAGCTGAGCGGGCTCGTACCCGTGCTGGCGCATTTCTTCCTGAATGTTGTCGATCTGGTTGCGCACTTGCGTGTGCACGTCTTTGATGTTTGGCAATTCGTCCAGCGTACGCAGGCGTATGACCAAGCCAAACAGCGGTGATGCGGCATCCAGCATCAGGTTGGCGAACCCGCCCCGCAGCTGAAACTGCGGGTCGGCGGGATAGCCTTCATAAACAGGCTCAGGCTTTTGCGCAGAGGCTTGCGTATCGGCCTGCGCGGCCTGGTCGTCGGGTACTGACGGTTTAAGGGTTGTAGTCAGCTGACTGACTTCAGCGTTTGTTGCTTCGGTGGGGGTAGTCGTGTCATTTGCCATCTCACTGACTCCTGATCGCCCAGAACTGCAGTTCGAGGCCGGGGAATTCGCCCGCGATGTGGAGACCAAAGCCATTGGCCTCGGCCATGCACGCCCAGGCCGGGTCGCGCCTGTTCACCTCGAAGTAACTGAAGCCCGCGTGGAAAGGCAGGTCGCGCGGCGCCACCGGCAAAGGCAACAAGGGGATGCCCGGCAGTTGCAGCGGCACCAGGTCATACAGCGACTCCAGTGAGGTGATCTTGGCTTTCTGGATGAACATCTGGCGCAACACCTGCGGTGGCAGGTCGGCGCGCACGGCAAGGATGAAGTCGGCTTCGTCGATCAGACGGCGGTCTTCCAGCCTGGTCGTCATCACACCGAACGCTTCGTTCACCAACGGCAGTGAAACGGCGCGTGGCTGCAGGACGGTGCTCAGGGCGCGGCGCAAGGTGTCTTCCAGCGGCTTGAACGAAGTACGCAGCGCCGTGTGCTGGTACGCGGGGTAATCTTGCGGGAGCCTGTTTTCGTCGGTGAACGTGACAAACTCGCCGCAGGCCTGGCTCATGCACAGGTAAAGCTGCTCGGGGTGCGTTTGCGCTTGCCGGGCAAGGTGCTGAAAGCACGGCCACCAGCGGTTCATGGCCTGCAGCAGGTTGAAGTCGCGAATGTCGGCGATACCGGACTGGCCCGAGGCGCCAATACGCTTGGCAAGGCCTCGCGCTCGCTCGCGCAGGGTGTTGGTCATTTCGTCAAGGAACCGCTGCAGTGCCGGCACCGCCCGCACCGACACGCTGGTGGGGTAGAAGGTTTCGTCCAGTTGCAGGCTGCCGTCGGGGCGCCGCTCCAGGATGCGTGCCATGGCCAGGCGTGTGTAGGCACTGCTGTCTTCAGCCTTGCGTTTTAGCTGCAGGTTGGGCATGGCAAGGTCTACCTGTACCAGGTCACCGTCCGCAGAATGGGTGTCCTTGATCTCCTGTGGCTGGGCGGTGTAGCGGAAGTTGGCGGCAGTGTCGGGCCAGCTCACTTCGCAGCCGCCCTCGGTGCGCAGCGGCAGGCACAGATACACCTCGCTGTCCTTGCACGCGTCGTCGTCGATTTCCAGCGGTGGCGGCGGCGGCAGGTCGGCGGGGATGTCAAACACGGTGCCGTCCGGCATGACGCCCCGCGCCCGGGTGATGGCGATCTTGCCCAGGCTCAGGTACTCGTCGTTCAGCTGTAGCTCGCTAAAGCCGTAGAAGGCTGCGTTCAGGCTGGCAAGGCGCTGGTGGAGGGCTGCTTCACCCGCCCGGGCTGCTTGCTGGAAATGCTGCGGTTTTACGAACAGGCCTTCGGGCCAAAGAACGGGATTGCGTGAACTCATGGGCACTCCGTGTCAGCGTGAGTAAGCGGGAAGGGCAAAGGGAAGTAGACGGGCCATCAGTCTTCTTCCTTGAGCACGATGTGCGTGTCGTTGACCAACACCGACAGCATGATCTGGCGGCCACGCGGCGGAATGCGCAGCACTTGCCGCCAGCTGGCGTCCTCAAGGCCTCGGTAGTCGGCAATCACCGCCACGAAACGGGTTTCGGCATGGATGGGTTCGAACGGGATGTACTTGAACTGGCCTGGGCGCAGCAGGTAATCGTCATCACGGATGTAGGTACTGCGCAGGGCTTTGGCCGGGTCCTGGTCCAGCAACTGGTACACGGTGTTACGCAGTAGCGAGTCGTCGCGCAGCTGCAGGATCTTGATGGCAATCGGCGTGGCGACGGGCTCCGAGGCCACGGTTGTGGTGTGCGGCAAGGTCAACGTTACGGTCGGGTCGTCGTAGCTACCGGGGGTGCTCTCTTCCAGAGGAGAGCGAGCCGGGTCATCGTTGCCTTCCTCATCCACCTCGATGGGGGACATGGCTGGAAACTGCTCGTGCAGGTATTCCAGCAGGGTCACGATCTTTTCCGTCAGTGCATAAGGGTCGCCCGCACTCAGGGTTACGGCGTAGGGGCTGGGCTCCAGGGTGCTGTGCTGTTCTTCGGCCGCTACCTCAAGGCTGTTCGGATTACCATTGAGGGTAGGGCTCGCGTTGATGCTGAACGCAACTTCGGTCGGGTGATCCTTCGGCGGCCCGATGGGCAGCGTGTGGTCCATGGCAACTTGGCTCATCCTGCTTAACGAGGTGCAGCCGGCACCCCCGAACATTGCAACCAGCAGGGCCGCGACCAGCAACGGTTGGCGGGTCATGGGCGGTCTCCGGCAATCAGCCGCAGCAGCGGGCTCGACGGGGAAGCCACCGACTCAGCGGCTGCATCCAGCGCTGCCAAGGGATCGTTGCCCATGGCGGGCTCGAAGGCCGAGCAGATCTCGGCAGCCGGTTGGGTAGCAGAGGGTTCGATCGGCCAAGGGGTTGCTGTTTCTTCGGCTATGAGGCGGTCGAGTACCCCCTGATCCGGATAGAACATGTCCTCCAGCGAACGCATGGTGGCGGGGTCCTGGGCGTACTGAACCTGTAGCCGATAAGCCCCCACCCGAAGCTGGTCGCCTTCAAGCAGGCGTCTGGGTGGGTGTGCACCCAGGCTGGTGGTGCTGCCATTCAGATAGGTGCGCTGGCAGTGATCGATCACACAGAAGCTGCCTTCTAACCAGCGGATCTCGCAGTGGATGGGCGCAACGCTCTGATTAGGGTCGTCGAGCTGCCAGCTTGTCTTTGCGCTGCCAATGGTTCCGCCCTTGCAATCGAATCGGTGCCTGGCGATAACGCCATGTCGCAGTTGGTCAAGGTTGATGATGCTCACGGTCAATGTGTTCATGAGCGTCCCCTGAACCGTACAACGGGACTGATCTGGCCATGCCGGTCGTCGATGAAGCTGGTCCAGCCCAGGTAGGCGCCCTGGCTGCGGTGCAAGCAGAAGGGTGATAACGCGTTCTGCTTCAGGCGCAGCTCCAGGTCGTAGGCAAGGCCGTCACGCAGCAGAACGTCGATCAGGGCACGCAAACGGCCGAAGTTGATGCCGCTGGGGAGCAGGTCCCGCAGCTGCGCCTGGTCGAGCTCGCTGATCACGATGGTGAACTTGCTGCTGCGTGTGCGTGTACGGCTGCCGATCATGAACGTGCTGCCCAGCTGGCCGTTGGCGCGCCCCAGGCTTACGCGTTGCCCGACTGCAGTGGGCACCGAGCGGGTTTCGAATTCGCGGATCTGCACATGCTTGAGGTCGAAGCAGTGCGCAATGATGCCGGCCACGGTGCCAGGCGCACGGCTGCGGCTGGCGATGACCCCGGCAAAACTGAGCAGGCGGCTCCAGGGCAGTGCCGTATCCCCCCGCAGTTGCTTGTCGTTAAGCCCCAGCAGGGCAAAAACGTACTGCGAGAACCCGTCACGGGCACCCGGCTGGAAGCGGATGTAATACCGGTATTTGCGCCAGCTGCGGTGCAACAGGCTGAGCAGGTAGTGGTTGAAAAAGTCGAAGAATGCCGGCCGTACACCGATGCCTTGCGCATGTTCATAGGCCACCTGCTCCAGGTAATAAGTGGGCAAGGGTGAATCGGTACCGTGTAACCCGAGGAACGTGGCAACGACCCGGTAGCGCGCCTCTTCGTCGGGCATGCGTTGGGCTTTGTAAACGTCCGATACGGGAAAGGTCAGCCGTGGGTCACAGGCCAGGCGCACGCGCAACCGGGTGGCCTCGTCAGGCCAACGGGGCTCCAGATCGTCGCCATGCAGCCCATGCAGCCGCTCCAGCAACTGGAAGAAGTTGTACTGGTGCGCCTCGGTGAGCAGTCTGTCGGCTAGATCAGCGGTTGTTTGCCGGTCTGTATTGGCCATGTGTAGTGCTCGTTGTTGGTGATGTTGATCACTTCCAGCTGATGGAAGGAATTGATGCTGGCGTACAAGGCAAAGAAGTGGGCAAGCACGCAACTGAACAGGTACAGGTCGCCTTCGCAGAGGAAGGCGGCCTGGTCCAGCTTCAGCCGGGTGTGCAGGCCGCGAATGGGTTGCCCCTTGATTAGCCAGTCCATGGGCTGTGTATGAATGTCGCGCATGCCGTCCAGGCGCTTCTGGGTGGTGCGCGCCTGCTGGATGTCGTGCAGGGCGACGAAGTCGTAGGCGCGGATCACCGCTTTGAGCGGCTCGACCGAGAGCAGGGACAGGTAGTTGAGCGACATGTTGGAAATCAATGCCCATTGCAACTGGCCGTCCAGCACCGGGCGACAAGGGCGGGTGGGCTTGCAGATGTTGGTGTAGGTGGCCAGTGGCGGCGTAAACTCGGTACGCGCGTTGATGTCACCGATGCCCAACGCCAGCGGCAGGTCTCGATTGGTGCACGTCAGGTCGATGGACGCGGTTTCCAGCTCGCCGATATAGCTGTTGGCATCGGCACGAACGAAAGCGATGCGGTGCGTGACGCCATCGCCGCGCAGGCACGCTTCCAACTGGTAGCGGTAGTACAGCGCAGTGCGTCCTTGAACGTGCTCGATTTCATGGGCGAACGATTCGAAGGGACGGAACGTTCGCAGGTGCTCACCGACACTCCCGTCGGTCGTCGTTCGCGTGCTGATGACCTGGTCGACACTGAAAATTTCGTAACCGTACGGCTCCGCTCCCTTGGGTTTCAGTGGGACCAAGGCGTCCTCGCTGGACAAGTCGATGGGCTCGGCACTGTGCTGGAACAAGTTGACTGCAGGTGCGCAGAACAAACTGAAATCTGCGTTGCTGACACGCAGTGTGTCGGGTAACTGGCGCGTGAAGTGAAACTCGAGGCTTACCGCCAGGCTGTCATGCGCTGGCCAGGCTTTATCCAGCCCGGTAACGCTGAAAAAGTGGAAGCGCTGGGGGAAGACGAAGTACTCCTGCAGGATCCGGTAGCCATCAAAGACGTTTTGCGGGTAGGGCAGCAAGGCGTCGTCGGGGCTAAATCCCGGGAAGGAGATGCTGCCGGCCGGCAGCCGACGAACTTCACCCTTGACGATCACGTTGATGTGCTTGAGGTATTGAGAAACCCACAGGTACAACGTGCGGGCGGTACGGACATCACCGCTGAGGTAAAAGTCGAGGCTGGAGCAGCCCAGGCTGTTCAGTGGCCGGTCGACCAGTGCCTGCAGGCCGATGCGTATCACCGCGTTGTCGAGTGTCTGGGTTGCACTCACCGTGTCGATCTTGAACGGATGAATGTTCACCGCAGTGCATGTGCGGAACTCGCAGGCTATGCCGTCCACAGGTTCCGAGCATAACCTCGACCCCTTCGGAATGTGCTGGGACTGGCTTAGGGATTGTTTGACCGGGGTGAACTGGATGATCGTCGCGCTGGGCAGGGGCCTCAGGTAATTGGGCCACAACAACTGCAGCATCGGGTGAGTCAGCTCCGGCAGGTCGTCTTCCAGTTTGAGCCGCAGTTTGGCCGTCAGGAATGCAAAGGCTTCCATCAGGCGTTCGACATCGGGGTCACTGGCACCTGTGCCAAGCAGCCTTGCAAGTTGTGGGTTGTCCTTGGCGAAGTCGTTCCCCAGTTCGTGCAGGTAACGCAGCTCTTCGCTGAAGCGGTCTTTCAGTGACATCGGTCACCTCACTCGGGTGTAGCGGTTGTGCCCGTTGACCAGCAGCTCGAGTTGCAGCTGCTCTGCGTGGTTGTTGACCTGCACCTGGCAATCGAGCCTGAAATGCAGCTCCAGCGGGGCATGGGTATCGGGCACTGCCTTGAGCGTGCGTATCTGGATACGTGGTTCGAAGCGCTGGAGGGTGCGGCGAATATCTGCGCTCACTTGTACGAGCAAGTCGCCGCGGTTCACGTCATGCCCGTTGAAGTCACGCAAGCCCAGCTCAGGACTGCTCTGAGAGCACCCCTGGCGGGCGTTGAGCAGCGTTTCGAGGTGGCGCTTGATGGTGGCGAACGTGTGCGCAGCGCTTTCCTGTCGAGTGGCCTCCGGACGGGTACTCTGGTCCACCGTCAAGCGTTCAAAAAAACCACTCATTGCGTATCGAGCCGCCCGACCAGAGAGATCTCGAAGTTCGCGCCCATGTACTTGAAGTGCGGACGCACGGCGATCGAAACCTGGTACCAGCCTGGGTCACCGGCAACATCCGAGACTTCAATGCGGGCGGCACGTAGCGGCCGACGGCTGCGAACATCAGCAGACGGGTTCTCCTGGTCGGCGACATACTGCTTGATCCACTTGTTCAGCTCGGACTCAAGGTCTCGGCGTTCCTTCCAGCTGCCGATCTGTTCGCGTTGCAGCACTTTGATGTAGTGGGCCAAGCGGTTGACGATGAACAGGTAGGGCAGCTGGGTCCCCAGCTTGTAGTTGGTCTGTGCCTGCAGCCCTTCGGGGGTTTTCGGGAAATTCTTGGGTTTTTGCACCGAGTTGGCAGAGAAGAACGCTGCATTGTCGCTGTCTTTACGCATGGTCAGGGCGATGAAGCCCTCTTCAGCGAGCTCGAACTCCTTGCGATCGGAAATCAGCACCTCGGTAGGAATCTTGGCCTGCAATTGCCCCAGTGACTCGTACAGGTGGACTGGCAAGTCTTCGACCGCACCACCCGATTGCGGGCCGATGATGTTCGGGCACCAGCGGTAGCGGGCGAAGCTGTCGTTGATGCAACTGGCCAGCAGGAAGGCGGAATTGCCCCACAGGTAGTGGTCATGCCGCCCGGCGATGTCTTCGTTGTAGTTGAAGCTCTCGATTGGCTTTTCTTGCGGGTGGTAGGCGGAGCGCAGCATGAAGCGTGGCCCGGTCAGCGCGACATGACGAGCGTCTTCGCTTTCGCGAAAAGCGCGCCACTTGGCATGGCGTGGGCCGGCGAAGAGGTCTTTTATTTCCTTGAGGTTGGGCAACTCTTCAAAACTGCTCAAGTTGAAGAACTCGGGGGAAGGCGCGGCAAGGAAGGGCGCGTGGGACATGGCACCTACCGAGGCCATGTAACTCAACAGTTTGATGTCCGCAGAGGCTGGGCCAAAGTTGTAGTTACCTACCATGGCCGCAACCGGCTCTCCACCGAACTGGCCGTACCCGGCGGTGTAAACATGTTTGTAGAGGCCGCTGCAGGTAATGTCTGCGGCATTTTCGAAGTCGTCGAGCAAGTCCTCTTTGCTGATGTGCAAAATTTCGAGCTTGATGTTCTCCCTGAAGTTCGTGCGGTCGACCAGAAGTTTCAGGCTACGCCATGAGGACTCAAGCCGCTGGAACTCGGGTTGATGCAAAATGGCATCCATCTGTTTGCCGAGAACCCGGTCAACCTCTGCAATCATCTGATCGACCCGGTGTTTGTTGATCAGTTGATCCGGGTCATTGCTTTTGAGGATTTCGGCGATGAAGGCAGATACGCCCTGCCTGGCAACCTGATAGCCCTCCTGCGTAGGTACCAGTTTGGTTTCTGCCATGATCTGGTCGAGCAAGGTGCCATTGCCCAATGTATCGAGGGTTGCGTCTGTGGTGACGGTGGTGGTGTTTGGCTTAGGCATGGGGACGCTCCGTTGTCTCAGTCTTTTTCTGGTGCTTCAGGTACCAGGTCCAGTTCTTGCGCGAGCTGTTTACGGGTTTGCTCGTTGTTCAGCAGGTGTTGCAGTTGCTTGCGGAAGGCCGGGACGTTGCCAAGCGGGCCTTTCAGGGCGACCAGCGCTTCGCGCAGTTCCAGCAGCTTGTTCAGCTCGGGTACCTGCCGCGCGATTCGGTCCGGCCCGAAATCGTTGATGGAGCTGAACTGCAGATGGACCGCCAGCTCGGCATCCGGGGCTGCACTGAGCACGGAAGGCACAGATACCGCCAGGCTCACGTTGGCGTCGTTCAACACGCTGTTGAACGTGTGTTTGTCGACACGCATCACCTGACGGTCTTCGAGCGCGCGGTCTTCATCCAGGCCGAAGTCGCCCAGTACCAGCATTTTGTGGGGCAGTTCCACCTCAGCCTGCTCATCGCTCGTAGCGGGGACGTATTTGATATTGACGCGTTCTTTAGGCGCGACAGAACCCGTATTTCTAGACATCGGTACGTAACTCCCTGTTGGTTTGTAGGATGTTTAATTGTGGGTTTTGTTTAATGTGGTGTTGCTCTTGTAGGAAGTTTCTTACATATGTTTATCTGGCTGGGTGAGTTGCCTTGCTCCTATAAAAACCATGCAGGGTGAAGTGCTGTTTGGTCGAGTGTGAAGATGTAAGTAAATATTTGTTTGTGTGCAGTCGTCGCTGTGTATTAGTCTCCATCCGGTTTTGTTTTGGCTGGCTATTTTTTGGCGCGTGAGCCGATACGTGTTTGTAGGAAAGTGGGCGCGGTCATATAGGCGTTTGTACTGTTTTTGGAGAGTGAATCAGGATGATTAACCGTTCTGTATATGGCGCCGGTCTCTCGTTGCTGTTTTGTTTGCAGCCGGTACTGGCAGGCCCCACGCGGGACTGTTCACGGATTGTGTCGAACGTCGAGCGACTGGCCTGTTTCGACCAGGCTGCGAACACGCCGGCATACACGACAGAACGGCAGTGGTCTGCACCAGAGCAGCAGGCCCCGAGCGTGCTGCGCGTGATGGCAAATGAAGCGGCGCGGGCGCCAGATGACCTGGCGTTTCACATCGGTAGCCGAACCGGTGACGGCGTTTCAGCGCTCGTGATATCAGCGCCAGCCATCGCATCGGGTAACGAACCCGCTTACCTGGCAATCAGTTGCATCCAGGCCATCTCCCGGCTGCAACTGATTGCCAAACGCCCGATCGAGGCAAGCTGGGTCAAGGTACGGCTGACAGGGCAGGGCTGGTCTACCCGTGAAACACCCTGGCAGGTGATGGAGAACGGGCAGGTAATCGATGCCGGCCGGGGTTTGCCGGCGATCGAGCAGATCAGGAAGCTGATTGGTGCCCATCGCATCGAAGTGGTGAGTGAGCACAGCGAGCTCGACGGGTTGATCTTCGATGCACAAGGGCTGACCCCGTTGATCAGCCAGGCGCGAAGCACATGCCGGTGGTAGCGCAGGTGTCAGAGGGCAAGCTCACGCGACTGCTGGCGCCGATCGATCCGGCAGTACCGGCTGGGCTGTTCGATGTCGAGGACGAAACCTACCAGGCGATCGACCAGGAGATGGTCAAGCTGGGCGGGCTGCAGGAGGCGATGATCGACTGGGTTTACATCGAAGAGGCGTCCTGTCAGTACCTGAGCCGGCAATGCAAGCACCTGCGAATCGTCGCGCACTTGAGTGCCGCCTGGTTACGCAGCCGCTGCTGGGAGCGTTGGGGAGACACCTTGGCATTGCTGGCCGGCATGATCGAGTGCTATTGGGAACCCGCCCACCCCAAGCCAGGGCCGAAAGGCTTCCTGACCAAGCGCAAGCTGGTCGGGCTGGTGATCAACCGCTTGAGCGAGGCGCTGCCGCGTCTCGACCGTTTCACTTATACCCCTGCCCATGCAGCAGCAGCGCAGGCGGCGTTGAAACACCTGCAACAACAGCACGCGGCACAGCTGGAGGCTGCTGTTCTCGATGGGCTGGAGCGCCTGCTGTGCAAACACATTGAACGTGTCAGCGGTGCCGGCGAGGCTGACGTGCCCAAGGCGCCGGCTGCAAGCGTGAAGCCTGCGCCGCTGGCCGATGTCATCGCCACACCCATACCGCGTGTGTCGTCGATGGGCAGTGAACGTGAGACACGACGGGCCATACTGGCCATGGCCGAACTCATCAACCAGCAGGACCCTTACGACCCAACCGGCTACCAGTTACGGCGTTTCGGTTTGTGGGCACACATTCAGGCGGCGCCTCCGGCCAGGCAAGGCAGCCGCACAGAATTGATGGCGGTGCCACTGGATATCACGCGGGTCTATGAAGAGGCCATTGCCAGCACAGCGATAGACCCAGCCTTGCTTCAGCGCATCGAAAAGAGCGTGGCGGCGTGCCCCTACTGGATTCGTGGCAGCTTTCTGGCTGCAACCGTCGCCACGCGGCTGGCGATGAGCGATGTGGCTGAGGCCATCCGTTGCGCGACCGCCCGGTTTGTACAGCGCATGCCGGCCCTTCAGCAGCTGTGCTTCAGCGACGGATTGGTATTTGTCGATGACCAATGCCTGGCGTGGCTCAAGGGCGCGCAAGGGCCTTCTGGCCAAGCGGCCGCACCCCACGCGTTTGGTGGCCTGCACGAGGAACTGGCCGGGCAACTGGACAGTGGCGGCGTAGAGCCCGTGCTGCTGAGGCTGCAAGCACTGCAAGCGGACCTGGGTACCCCTCGGGACCGCTGCCATACCACCATGATCGCAGCCGACTTGCTGGCCGCACGGGGCGTGTCCTGGCTGGCCCAGGACTTGTGCGCCGGCGTTGCCCGAACGATGCAGCAAACCACCGCCAGTGCGTGGGAGCCAGAGATATTCCAGCGGCTTCAGCAGTATGCAGCCCCTCCAACGCTGGCTGATCAACACAAGGACCAGGAGCCTCGATGAATCATATATGGAAGCAATTCAAAGGTTGGGGCTTGCCGTGGGTAACGCGCATTGGCCTGGCGCTGCCGCTGTTACTTGGGTTGGCGGTCACGCTGCTGCTGGTCGCCATCTGGTGGCTCGGCCCGCAATGGACGTGGCGTGAGCAACAGCCATTGGCAAGTGTGGCGCACCGCAGCGTGGCAAGCCTGGTACTCATGCTCGTGCCGCTAATAGGCTGGCTGGTGCTGCTGCGTACACGCTTTCGCAGATTGCAAGCGGAGCGCCGGCAGGCACGGGCTGCCGAACAGGATCGCACGCTGCCGTTGGTGCAGGCGCAAGAGAAGGCGCTGAGCCTGGGGCTTGACCGGTACCTTGACAATGCCGGTGGGCCACGTGCCTTGTACCGGCTGCCCTGGTACCTGGTAGTAGGTGATGAACAGGCCGGTAAAACCAGCTTCATCGACTGCACCGATCAGCGTTTTACCCTGACGCGTATCGATCAGGTCCAGGCACAAGGGCGGCAGACTGAAGCGCTGGCCTACCCGGTGGGCTGGTGGGTCAGCGACGATGCTGTGCTCATCGACCCACCCGGTGCGTTCATCCGCCAGCAGCCAGCGGCGGGCTCGGCAGCTGACGCTCCCGCCGAGTCAGCACCCTCCTGTGTGCCGGGGGCCCAAGCCAGGTTGTGGGACCACCTGTTGGGCTGGCTACTGCGAAATCGCAGCCAGCGAGCGCTTAACGGCGTGGTGCTGGTCGTCGACTTGCCGGCACTGCTGCATGGCACGCCTGAGCAGCGCGTTGCGCTGGCCCACAGGTTGCGCACCCGCCTGTACGAAGTGAGCAGCCACCTGGGGTCGCGCTTGCCGCTCTATGTGGTACTGAGCAAATTCGATTTGCTGGACGGCTTCGATCAGTTCTACCGCAAGCTTTCGGCCGCCAGGCGCGAAAACCTGTTGGGGTTTACCTTCAAACTGGATGCGGTTGACGCGTTCGACGCCTGGCTGGATGAGTATGACGAGCACTACGGTCGGTTTCTCGTCACGTTGCAGGAGCAGCTCATCGATCAACTGGATGTGCTGGTGAAGGCTCCACCGTGTGGGCGCCTGTTTTCGCTGTATGGGCAGTTGGTCGGGTTGCGCCCCATACTGCTGGCATTTCTGCGCGAAACCCTGGTGAGTGACCGTTACTCCACGCCTGCCCTGGTACGCGGTGTGTATTGGTCGTCTGTGATGCAGCAAGGCGACATGCGCAATGCCTTCGTCCGTGAAGCCGCACAGCCCTACAAGACGAAACTTCCGCTGCGTGAAGGCAAGGCACAAGGCAAGGCATTGGCCTACTTCATCCAGCAAGCCTTCAGGCGGGTCATTTATCAGGAGGCCGGCCTGGCGGGCGACAACGTTCGGGTGGCGCGCAGCAAGCGTCAACTGCTGTGGGTCGGCTCGGGCGTGGGCATCCTTGCGTTCAGCATCGCCCTGGCGAGTTGGCAACGCTATTTCGATATCAATGGCTCCAAGGCCGCCAGCGTGCTCGCCAAAAGCCAGGAGTACAGCCATCACCAGGTCGATCAGCGCCTAGACCCGACCGGGCGCAACCTGTTGGCGCCACTGGACCAGATCCGCGATGCGGTGGCGGTGTTTGGCGACTATCGCGTGGCATGGCCAGGGGTTGCCGATCTTGGCCTTTACCAAGGGCGCAACATTGGCCCCACGGTTGACGAAGCGTACCTCAGCTTGTTGTCCAGGCGTTTTTTGCCGGCCTTGGCCAGCGGCGTGATCGATGCCATGAACGCAGCACCGCCGGGCAGCGAGCAACAAATGGCGGCGCTCAGGGTTTACCGGATGATCGAGGACCGCCACAGTCGCCGGCCTGAATGGGTGGAGGACTGGATGGCGCGCCAATGGCAAAAGGCGTTCCCTGGCCAGGGGCAGTTGCAGCGAGACCTCATGCACCATTTGAAATACGCCCTGGCCTACGCTGACACCGATTTGCCGCAGTACCGTGAGCGTGTCAGCGAAGTGCAGCAGGCATTGCGTAAATTGCCTTTGCCACAGCGGGTTTATGAGGGGCTGAAGCAACAGGCTCACGAGCAATTGCACACCGGCCTGAACCTGCGTCACCAGGTAGGCCCTGCCTTCGATGTCGTGTATCAGCCATCTTTCGGGGCCGGGCATGGGGAGGAGGATGTACAGCTGTCCCCCATGCTCACAGCCAAAGGCTTCAGGGAGTACTTTGAACCGCGCAGCCAGCGGTTCGCTGAAATGGCGATGGTCGATCAGTGGGCGCTGGGGGAGCGTGCCCAGCTCGATTATTCGAGCGTTGATCGAGAGGCGCTGACCGAACGGCTGCACAACCTTTACAGCGCCGATTACGTCGACAGCTGGCGTCGCGCCTTGAACGCCTTCACCGTGGCGGACTTCCGTGATCTGGACCATGGTGTCACCGTCCTGGAACAGTTGACTGGCCCGGCAGCACCGTTGCAGCGGCTGCTGCATACGGTCAGGGATAACACGTCGCTTGCGTCACCGGCAGTTGTCGAGGCACCGGGCGAGGTGGGTTCGTTGCTGCCAGTAACGGGCAAGCCCGAGCAACAGCAAGCACAGGCCATCCAGCGGGCTTTTGCAGGCCTGGGCGCCATGTTGCAAGTGACAGGAGACAAACCGAGCTACTACGACGAAACCCTGGGTGCCGTATCGGCTGTGCTGGACTATGCCAAGGCCGTACAGAACAACCCGGACCGCGGCAAGGCTGCACTGCAAGCCGTGCATCAGCGCTTCTCGATGACCGGGCAGGACCCGATCGGCACCCTGCAACGTGTTGCCACAGGTTTGCCGGAACCGATCAACCACCAGGTCAGAAAGCTTGCCGACCAGACAGCCCAGGTGCTGAACGTTGAAGCACTGCGCGAACTGGAGCGACGTTGGGATGCTGAGGTGTACAGCTTCTTCCAGCAGCGTCTGGCAGGCCGCTACCCCTTTGTGGTGAGGGCGCCTGATGCTTCACTGGATGACTTCGAAGCATTCTTCGGGCCCAAAGGGCGCCTGCAGCAGTTTGATGATCAGTATCTCAAGGTCTTCCTCAAGGACAACCTTGAGGCGTTGCAGTCTGGCCAGCACGGGCATTCCCTGATTCGCCCCGACGTGATCGAGCAGCTCGAACTGGCCGAACGGATTCGCGAAACCTTCTTCGATCAGCGCGGCAAGTTGAGTGTGCAGTTCAGTATCGAACCGTTGGGGCTCAGTGCGAACCAGCGTACCAGCCTGCTGGACCTGGATGGCCAGCTGATCTCCTACACCCATGGGCCTAGCCGGATCACCGGTATCGTCTGGCCCAATACCATGGGGCAGCAGGTACGCAGCAACCTGACTTTACTCAGGCAGAACGGCAATAGCAGCAGCCTCGAATACCGTGGCCCATGGTCGATGTTCCGCTTGCTTAGCCGCGGCTCGCTCAATGGGCGGACGGCGACCAGCGTGGACCTGAGCTTCAGGACGGGTGACGGTGTAATGCGCTATCGGTTGAATGCTGAAAAGGCCTTCAACCCCATTACCCAGCAACCGTTCAAAGGTTTCCGCTTGCCACGCGGGTTGTTGCAACCGTCACCCAAGGTTGCTCAATCGGGGCAACCGCATGAACAGCCTTTATGACGCCATGTTTTGCTGAGGTCATGGCGAGCTTAAGCCGCTCAACGCCCTACCGGCCAGATACCCGAAGGTCATCCCCGGCCCAAGGGTAATGCCACCGCTGGGGTAGTGCCCACCCATCACGCTGTGCATGTCGTTGCCCACCGCAAACAGGCCGGGTATCGGCTGCCCAGCGTGGTCCAGCACACGGGCCGAGGCGTCTGTGCCCAGGCCGGCGAAGGTGCCCAGGCTGCCCGGCAGTAGCTTCACGGCGTGAAACGGCCCATGCAGCAAGGGCCGCAGCGACGGGTTGGGGGCTTGCAACGGTTCGCCCTGAGCCCGGTTGTAGGCCGATGCGCCACGCTGGAATACCGGGTCCTCACCTTGGGCTGCATGCCGGTTGAAGTCGTGCACCGTGCGCTGCAGCTGCGCGGCATCGATCCCGCAGCGCTGTGCCAGTTCCGCCAGGCTGGCGCTACTGTGCAAGTAACCACGGCGTTGATAGAAGCGGGTAGAGAACGGAAAGGGCTTGGCCCAGCCAATGCCATAGCGGCGTTGTGCTGCGTGGTCGCAGATCAGCCAGGCTTCAGGTGTTTCGCCGTGCGGTGTAGCGGCGAACAGTGCGTTCATGAAGTCATGGTAGCAATCGGCCTCGTTGACGAAGCGTCGGCCATCGCGACGTACCGCGATGAAGCCAGGTTTGGCGCGGTCGATCAGGTGCGGGAAATGGCCGAAACTGCCATCGCCGCGTGGCACCTTCGATACAGGTGCCCAGGCGCCAGCCTGGGCCAGTGCCGTACTGACCAGGCCACCGGCTTGTTCACCCAACCGCAGGCCGTCGCCGCTGTTTTCCCTGGGTGCTGCGGAGTAGTGCTGGTCACCCTGCGGCGCATGCGGCATCAGTTGCGCGATGCGCTGGCGGTCATGCGGGAAGCCACCGCAGGCCAACACCACACCACGGCGTGCCTGGATGACCTGGCCGTCGGCAAACCGTGCGCCACTGACTCGGCCTTCGCCCAGCAGGTGGCTGGCCGGTTTGTTGGTCAGCAGTGTCACATCAAGGTCCAAGGCGCTGCGCAGCAGGCGCGCCACCAGCGCGTTGCCATTGACCAACTGCTGGCCGCGACGATGCAGCAGCAGGTCTCGCCCATGGCGCAGCAGGCGTTTGCTGACATGCAGCGCCGCCTTGGCCGAGCGTGTGGCGTTGAAGAAGGCGGCCATGTCGGTGCCACCGGCAATGCCCATGCCGGCCAGGCTGACGATGTCCAGCGGTGGGCGTAATGTGTGCAGCCAAGGCCCGAGTTGGCGCCCGTCGTAGGGCAGGGCACACAGTGAGCGACCGCCGTGTGCACTGCCATCGCCTTCACGCATGTCGGGCATGCGGCTGCCACTCTGGAACTGTACCGCCGTGTGCTGTTGGAAAAACGCCACCATTTCTGGGCCATGGCGCAGGAACGCACGTTGACGAGTGTCCAGTTCGTGGGTGTGGGTTTGCGCACGCAGGTAGCGCTCTGGGGCATCGTCGGCTTCGACGATGCCTTCAGCGATGGCCAGCGGGTTGCGCGGTATCCACAACCAGCCCCCCGACCAGGCGCTGGTGCCGCCCAGCTGGCGGGCTTTTTCCGCAACGATCACATGCAGGCCGTGATGCGCGGCGGTTACGGCGGCAGCCAGGCCCGAAGCGCCGGAGCCAATGACGAGTACGTCACATTCGAGGGGTTGCATGAAGGGGGTCCGCTCAGGCGTTGGTAGAGGATGGCGCGTTTTACTGCAGCGGCGAAAAACCGGTGGGCCGCAGCAGCCGCGATTGCAGGCGTACAACGGCCCCGAGCTCGCGGTTAAGCCGCGAAAACGCTGCCCAGCGTGGGTCCGCTGCCATGGCTGTGCGCCGTGCGATGCGATCGTCGAGGCTGGCATAGCCCCAGATGTGCACCACCTGGTTGACGTCGCCGAACTCGCTGGTGAAAAAGCCGACCAGGTTACCCAGGTGTTCGCTTTGCACGTCCAGCGCGTGGCTTTGGTAAAGGGCTAGCCAGTCGGCCATTTTCAGTGGGTCGAGGGTGTAGGTTCTCAGTTCGTAGTACATGCCGGGGTCTCCGTATGGGTGGCCGGCGCCTGCAGGCGCGCGGTGATGTGGTTGGCAGCAAGCCAGCCGAAGGTGAGGGCAGGGCCCAGGGTGATGCCGGGGCCGGGGTAGGTGCCCTTCATCAGTGAGTTCATGTCGTTGCCGACTGCGTACAGCCCGGCAATTGGCTGGCCGCTACGGTCAAGCACGTTGGCATCGGCGTTGGTCACCAGGCCACGGGCCGACCCGAGGTCGCCGGTGTGAATGCGGATGGCGTAGAACGGCCCGTTGCTCAACGGCGCCAGGCAGGGGTTGGGCGTGTGTTGCGGGTCGCCCATGTAGCGGTTGTAGCTGTTGCTGCCTTTGCCGAACGCACGGTCGATGCCATTGCGGGCATCCGTGTTGAACTGCTCAAGGGTTTGCGCGAACACTTTGGGCTCTACGCCAATGGCCTGGGCCAGGGCTTGCGGTGTAGCGGCCCGGTACAGGTATCCGGCGTCGATCAACGCCTGGTTGTTCACAGGCTTCGGCCGCGCCAGGCCGAGCCCATAACGGTTCATCGCCTCGGCATCGCACACCAGCCAGCAGCTGGCAATGCCGTTGGCGAACATGGTCTGCACGAAGTGATGGTAGGAGTCGGACTCGTTGACGAAGCGCCGCCCGGCCGGGTCTACCGCAATCACGCCAGGCTTGGCGCGGTCGGTGACCAGGTGCGGGAAGCGCTCCCGCTGGCCACCGGCATGGCGCCGTTCGGAAACCGGCGCCCAGAAGAAGTTGGCCGCCAGGCCTTCGCCCTCGGCGGCCGACACCGCCTGACCAAGGCGCAGGGCAGCACCGTCGTTGCAGGCGGGCGACATGGTCAGGTGCGGCGCTTCTTGGGCGGGGCGGTAGCTGGCGGCCAGTGCACCTGCAGCGAACCCGCCCATGGCGCACACCACGCCGCCACGTGCCATTACCCGCTGACGTCGGCCCTCGTGCAGTACAACCACGCCGGTCACCACGCCGTGCTCGACAATCAGCGCTTCGGCTTCGCTGCGTAACCACAGTTGCGTGCCATGGGCGAAGGCACTGGTGGCCAGGCGGGCGATCAAGGCGTTGCCAGTGGTAAGCCGAGTGCCACGCGGGTGCTGCAGGCGGTCCCGCGCGTAGCGCGCCATCAGTTTCAGGCAATGCCACAGCGAACTGAGCGAGCGGCGAATACTGAGAAAATGCTGGATATCCACGCGGTTCACCATCATGCCGCCGAACAGCAGCATGCCGGGCGGTGGCATCTGCAGGTCCTTGAAGCGCTGGCCGAGGTGCTTGCCGTCGTACTCGACCATTTCCAGTGCGCGGCCGAACTGCGTGGCGCCGGGCGCATCCGGGTAGTAGTCGGGCGAGTGAGGGCGCAAGGCATAGCGCAGTTCGGTGTGCTGCTCCAGCCAGCGCAGCGCCTGGTGCCCATGCTCGATGAAGGCGTCGCAGAGCATGGGGTCGTAGCCATCACCGATGACGTGTTTGAGGTAGGTGCGCATGGCCTCGGGGGAGTCCTTGGCACCCGCGTCACGGGCCTGATCGGTGCCGTACAGCCATACCGCACCGCCGGAAATCGCCGAGGTGCCGCCAAAGCGTTCGGCCTTTTCCACGACCAGCACCTTCAGCCCGCGGCAGGCGGCGGTGGCAGCCGCAGCCAAGCCGCCGGCGCCACTGCCCAGTACCACCAGGTCAACGCTGTGTTGTGTGTGTTCAAGGGTTGCCATGGCTTCAGATCTCCAGCGGCGTTACGCCCATGAAGGCGCCAAGGTGGCCGAGTTGGGCGTAGGCCATTTCCGGCCCTGTCTGGATCGGGCAGCCAACTTGCCGTGCGCGGTTCAGCAGTGGGGTGATCTCGGGCGAAGTGACCACGTCGGCCACCAGGGTGTCGGGTTGCAGGGTAGCCAGCAGGGCGGCGGGCAGCGGCAGCTCTGCGCTTGTGCCCATGCCGACCGGGGAGGCGTTGGCCACCAGGTCGAAGTCTTCCAGCCCACTGAACTGTGTGCTGACCGTAAGCTCAGGGAAGGCATTGCCGAGCAGTTCGCACACCGCCCCCATGCGCGCTGTGCTGGGGTCGCTGAGGGTAATGCCGGCAATACCTGCCTCGCCCAGCGCATAGGCGATGGCGCTGCCAACACCGCCGCAACCGATCACCAATGCCCGCTTGCCCGTCGGTTTGAAGCCATGCTTGCGCGCAGCGCCCAGGAAGCCGGCGCCGTCCACGTTGTCGCCCAGCAAGCGCCCGTCGCGCTCGCGGCGTATCACATTGACCGATCCCAGTGCCGCCGCGCGTTCGCTCAGGCTGTCCAGGCGGTTGGCCAGGGCCTGCTTGTACGGCACGGTGACCACACAGCCGCGCAGGTTTTGCCAGCCGCGCAGGGTGTCGGCAAAGCTGTCCAGCGCCGCCTGGTGCAGGTCGATGGGCAGCATGGCGAGGTTGCAATTGTTGTGGGTGAACCAGGTGTTGAAGTTTTCCGGGGACTTCACCTGGGCGATGGGCGAACCGACGATGGCGACCAGTTCAGTTGAACCACGAATCATGCTGACCTCCTTATTGGCGTTGTTATGGCGGTCAGCGTGAAGCAGCGGGGTGTGGGCAACAATGCGCTAATCGGGGGTTTAGTGCGATAATCGCAGTCATGTTCCGGTTATCGCGGTAATCGGCTGTTTTTCTCCCTGCTAGCGAGTTGAAGGCATGAACACCCCCGCCATTCACCCCCGTGACCTGATTGCCGGCTTGCAGAAAGGCCTGGCCCTGATGCAACTGTTCAGCGCCGAGCAGCCACGCCTGAGCGTGCCGCAGGCAGCCAGGCTGTCTGGCCTTACGCCCAGCGCCGTCCGGCGCTTTCTACTGACTTTGGTGCATGAGGGCTTTGCCGAAACCGACAGCCGCGAGTACTGGCTGACGCCCAAGGCGTTGCGCCTTGGTCAGGCGTATGTCGACTCGGCGCAACTGCCGCGCATGCTGCGGCCGATCGTCGAGCAGGTGGCGCGGCAGACCCAGGAGCATGTATCAGTGGGCACCCGCGATGGCGACGAGATCATCCACCTGGTGCGCAGCCGCTACAGCCATGTGGCGTCGTTGTCGATCAGGCCAGGCTCGCGGGTGCCGATGTATTGCACGGCGGGGGGGAGGATATGGCTGGCCTGGCTGGATGAAAACGAGCGGGATGACTACTTTGCACGCAACCCGCTGCGGGCACTGACGCCTTACACACAGACTGACCGTGGGCTGCTGGAGGCGGAGTTGCTGCGGGTGAAAACGCAGGGCTTCTGCATGGTCGACCAGGAATACGAGATGGGTATGCGTGTGCTGGGGGTACCGTTGCTGGATCGGGCCGGGCAGTTGAAAGCAACGCTCACCATCACAACCCATGCTTCGCGCCTGAGCGTGGATGAAATTCGGTTGCGGTATGTGCCGACGCTGTATGAGGCGCAGGCGTTGTTGCGGCCAGTTCTGGATTGAGGGGAATGTGTCGCAGCTGATGTCGGGGCAGAGCCTTGTGCAATTGGGGCCGCTTTGCGGCCCATCGCCGGCAAGCCAGCTCCCACATTGACCGCGCAATCCTGAACAGCTGCGCACTGAGTCGTCAGAAAATGTTGAGCGGGTACTCGGTAATCACCCGCACTTCATCAATCTGGCCGCCACGCTCCGAGCTACGGTAGCTGGCCTGCCGCACCCGGAACGACAAGTCCTTGGCTGCGCCGGCCTGCACCACATAGCGTACTTCAACGTCACGCTCCCAGGCCTTGCCATCCAGGTCACCACCGGTACCGCTCTTGAAGTCGGTGCCTTTCACATAGCGGGTCATGAAGCTCAGCCCCGGTACGCCATAAGCGGCCATGTTCAGGTCGTAGCGGGCCTGCCAGGACTTTTCGTTCTCGTAGTCGAAGTCCGAGTACTGCACCGAGTTGGCAAAGTTGTAGACCGCGTTGCCGTCTGGCCCGTACACGTAGTCGCCGGTGCCGGACACCTTCTGGTAGGCCAGGGTGAAGGCATGAGCACCCAGCGTCCAGGTACCGCCCAGGCTCCAGATGCGGTTGTCCAGGTCGCCACTGCGGGCCTGGCCGATGCTTTGCGTGTCGTAGGCGTTGAAGTCGAACTTCAGCGACTGGCCGGTACCCAGCGGCAACAGGTAGCGGGTGTTCACGTAGTACTTGCGAAAGTGCTCGGCAGTTTTGGCGTAGTACAGGCTGCTGGAGAGCCGCTCATTGAACGTGTACACCCCGCCCAGGTAGTCCACGGCGGTCATGTGCCCGCTGTCTCGGGATGACTGGTTGCGGTTGGTCAGGCCGGTGAAGTGCCCCGCGTCCAACTGCAGATTGCGGATTTCCTTGCTGGTGAGCGAGAAACCGTCGACGGTTTCCGGCAGCAGGCGGCTGTCGGAGGTGGCCAGCACAGGCACTGCCATTACCTGCGTGCCGTATTTGAGCACGGTGTTGGACGCGCGCATTTTCAGCACTGCGCCGGCTTTGCTCATGTCTTGCTTGGCGCCATGGCTGTCCTGCTCCAGCAAGCCCGTACCGCCCCCCGTGCGGCCGTCACCCGTGTCGAGCTTGAAGGCGTACTGGCCGATCAGGTCGATGCCAAAGCCGACGGTGCCTTGGGTGAAGCCGGACTGAAAGGTACCGACAAAGCCCTGGGCCCATTCCTCGCCGTAGTTTTGCCGTGCGCCGCTGGCGCGGTTGTCACGCTGCATGTACATGTTGCGTGCCTTGACAGACAGCTTGCTGCCTTCGATGAACCCTGCCGATTCGGACTGCTCGCTGGCCTGCAGCAAGGGGCTGGCAGACGCCAGCAAAAGGGCGGTGACGCCGAGTGTGTTGATGCTCATTTCATGCTCCGTTTGCTTGTTCTAGTTAGGTGGCAGCGTGATGCAAGGGGTGCCTGAGCCGTTTTGCAGGCGTGCAGAAGCCCTGTCCGCGCCTGTGCAGGGCAGAGCATTCGTACGTTTACAGGTGGCTCAAGCGGGTGGTGCGCCCGCCGACCGGCACCTGAGGTGCCGGCAGCGGGCCAGGTGGCCTCGGCCTATCGCTCGATCTGGCGATTCCAGCGGGCGTTCCATTCCGGACGTTGGGTGTTGACCTGGTCCCAGTCGATGGTCACGGCCGTTTGCAGGTAGGTCTGCATGGCCTCGACCTGGCCGCGGGTCTTGTCGCTGGTCGGGGTGTTGGGGTTGGACGGGATCTGGTCACCCAGCTCCAGAGCCGGTGCCTGCGCTTCGGGGCTCAGCAGGAATTCGGCGAGCTTTTGCGCAAGCTCCGGCTGGTCGTTGTTGGCGGTGACGCATTCGGCCTGGTTGAGCACCACGGCGCCTTCCTTGGGCGCTGCGTACTCCACCGGGATGCCTTTGAGCTTCAGTGCCGTCACCTGGGTGGGGGTGAGCGGGAACAGCGCGGCTTCGTCGGTTTGCACCATTTCCGAGAGCTTGGCCGAGTTGGGGATGTACTCCAGCACGTTCGGGCCAACGTTCTGCTTCCAGGCCGCGAAGCCCGGGTTGACGTCGGTATCGGTGCCGCCGTGCAGGCGGTTGTACATCAGGAAACCGTGCAGGCCGAAGGTGGACGAGGCCATCGACTGGAACACCACCTTGTCTTTGAAGCGCGGGTCGGCCAGGTCATTCCACGAGGTGGGTGCGGCCCAGCCCTTTTCCTTGAACAGGCGGCTGTTGTAGGCCAGCCCGGTTACCCCCAGGCTGACGGCGGCGGCCTTGTCCTTGATCAGGGCCTTTTCCGGCAGCTGGGCCAGGGTCGGGTTGGGCTTGAGCGTGCTGCACAGCCCCATGCCAATGGCGCGGTACATGATGCCGTCATCCAGCACCATCACATGGATCGACGGCTTGTTCGGCGTAGCCTGGACCTTGGCCAGGATATCGGCCGACGTACCGGGCACGATCACCACCTTTACATCGTTGGCCTTCTCGAACCGGGGCAGGATGTTGTCGCTGAACAGCCGTTCCATGGTGCCGCCGTTCATGCCCAGGTACAGCGTGGGTTGGGCCATGGCGGGCAGGCAGGCGAACAGGCCGGGCACGGTGCAGAACAGGGCGAGCAAACGTTGCTTGTGCGTCATGACAGGTTTTCCTTGTGGTGGTGGTTGGGCTGAAAACGGTGGATGGAAAAGGCCGCCAGGCTGATGGCGGGTGCGCCCTGCAGGATGCATTGCGCCAGTGCTTCACCCGCCGCCGGGCCAATCTGGAAACCCGCGCCGGCAAAGCCGAAGCCGTGCAGCAGGCCGGGTTGGTGCAGGCTGGGGCCAAGCACCGGTTCGTCGTCGGGCAGGTAGCCTTCGGTGCCGCTCCAGGTGCGGATGGCCTGGGCGCCGGCCAGGGCCGGGTACAGTTCGGTGGCGTTGCGCAATATGTCGAGCACGGCGGCCTGGCCCGGGCGTGCGGTGGTCGGGGTCAGGGCAAAGCCGCGCCCGCCGCCGAGCACGCAGTTGCCGCGCGCTACCTGGCGGGCGTAGATACCGCCGCCTTCGACCCCGGTGCTGGCGGTCATGAACAGCGGCAGCGGCTCGGTGACCAGCATGGCCGGGTGGGCGGCGGTGAGTGGCACCGGTTCGCCGAACTGTTCGGCCAGCTGCGCCGACCAGGCGCCGGCGCAGTTCAACAGCCAGGGTGCCTTGAAGCACTGGCCGTTGCTGGTATGTACGCTGAAGCGCTGGCCGTCGTGGTCTACATCAAGCACCTTGCACTGCTCGTGCACCTCGGCACCGCTGTGCCGGGCCGCCTGGGCGAACGCCGGCGATACAAGGCGAGGGTTGGCGTGGCCATCCTCGGGGCAATACGAGGCACCGACGGCGATGTCGCCCACCCAGGGGAAGCGCTGGCGCAGCTCGCGGCGCTCCAGCAGTTGCAGGCGCAGGTCAAAGGCCTGGGTACGGCGTGCATAGGCCTTCAGGGCATCGAAATCGGTTTCGCTGCGGGCCAGCTTCAGGTGGCCGCTGCGGGCGTACTCGCCGTCAATACCGATCCATTCGCGCAGCTGCCCCCAGATGGCATGGGCGCGCATCGACAACGGCAGCTGGGCCAGCGAGCGTCCCTGTCGGCGCACGCCGCCGTAGTTCACCCCGCTGGAATGCGAGCCGCAGAAGTCGCGCTCCAGCAGCGCCACCTGTTGGCCAGCACGGGCCAGGGTCAAGGCAGCGCTGCTGCCGACGATGCCGCCACCGACGATGATGGCGTCTACTTCAAGCAGCCTCATGGCTTTATCTCCAGACCAAAGGGCAGCGGTTTGACGGGTGCCTGGCCGCGCAAACGCCCGACCTGATCAATGGGCCGACCGCTTTCGCAGGCGATCAGCTCGGCGGCAGCGGCGCCGCACACACGGCCTTGGCAGCGGCCCATACCGACCCGGCACATAGCCTTGACCCGGTTGATTTCCCAATGCCCGGCGCGCACGGTAGCGCGGATTTCCCCGGCGCTGACCTGCTCGCAACGGCACACGGTCAGCTGGTCGGAGGCTTGGCTGGCCCATTGTTCGGGGAACGGGAAGGCTTGCTCCAGGCCCTGACGAAAGCGCTGCAACGTGGCCAAGCGCTTTTCCAGCTGCCGCTGGCGTTGCGGGTTGCCAGGTTTGCCGAGATCGGCCAGCAGCGTCAGGGCTGCCAGTTCGCCGGTCATCTCCGCACCATCGGCACCCAGGATGCCGGCACCGTCGCCGGCCAGGTACACGCCGGGGCTACTGGCGCGGCCCTGGGGGTCACGTACCGGTAGCCAGGCGCGGTTGAGGGTGTTCCAGGCAAACTCGCAGCCCAGCAGGTCGGCCAGCTGGGTTTCGCTGCGCAGGGCGTGGGCGAAGGCCACAGCGTCGCAGGGCAGTTGATGCTGTTGGCCGTTGAGTGACCAGCGAACGCCGCTGGCGCGTTGTTCGCCGTCAATGCCGAGCAGGGTTACGCCCTGGTGCACCGGTACGCCTTTGCGGGCAAGCCAGGCGCGGTAGTAAAGGCCCTTGGCAAAGGTGCCCGGCTGCAGCAGCAGGCGTGGCAGGGCACGTACCTGGGCGCTGAACGGCGAGGTGTCGAGCACTGCGCTGACCGTGGCGCCGGCTTTGGCGTACTGATAGGCCACCAGGTACAACAGCGGCCCACTGCCTGCCAGCACCACCCGCTCGCCGATGGCGCAGCCCTGGAACTTCAGGGCAATCTGTGCAGCGCCCAGGGTATAGACCCCAGGCAAGGTCCAGCCGGGGATCGGCAACACGCGGTCGGTGGCGCCGGTGGCGACAATCACCCGGTCGAACGCCAGGCGGTCGGCCAACTCACCCTGCTGCAAGGTGTCCAGCACCTGCTGCTCGGCGTTCCACACCAAGGTGTCCGGGCGGTAGTCGAGTTGCCTGCGCAGTTGCTCAAGGGTGGTGTGCACGGCTTGTGCCTTGCCGGCCTCGAAGCCGTACAACGCGTTGGCCGACCGGCGAAAGTTGGCCGGCTGCTGGCGGTAGATCTGCCCACCACCGCGGCTGGCTTCGTCCAGCAGCACCGGGCGCACGCCATGGGCCACCAGGGTTTGCGCGGCGCGGATGCCGGCGGGGCCGGCACCGATGATCACGATTGCAGTCATGGCCGGCGCCCCGGGTCGCGGGTGATGCACTGGCCGGCTTCCAGAAAGGTCGAGCAGGCGCGCACCCGGCGCCCATCCTGCAGGCGTACCCAACAGTCCTGGCAGGCGCCCATCAGGCAGAAACCGGCGCGCGGCTCGGCGTTGAAGTCGCTGCCGCGCAGGTGCGTGGCGTTGGTCAGGATGGCGGTCAGCAGGGTGTCGCCGTTCATGCCCTGGGCTGGCTGGCCGTCGAGCAAAAAGGGCAGCGGCTCGCGGTCGTGCTCGGCCACGCGCTTGAACAGGGGCATAGGGGCATTCCTTGTCATTGCTTGCCTACCAGTACGCGGTCCAGGCCGTATACCCGGTCCAGGGCGACCATGGTCAGGGCGGTGACGGCGATCACCAGCGCCGAAACGGCGGCCATCATCGGGTCGATCGATTCGGTGGCGTACACGTACATGCGCACGGGCAGGGTCTGGGTGGCGGGTGAGGTGACGAAGATCGACAGCGTGACTTCGTCGAAGCTGTTGATGAACGCCAGCAGCCAGCCACCGGCTACCCCAGGCAAGATCATCGGCAGGGTCACTTTGCAGAACAGCGTGACCCGGCCTGCGCCCAGGCTCTGTGCGGCCTGTTCGGCGCTGCGGTCGATGCCAATGGCGGCAGCCAGCACCAGGCGCAGCACGTAGGGAGTAATCACTACCACATGGGCGCACACCAGCCAGGCGAAGCTGCCATTGACCCCAAGCAAGGCGAACAGCCGCAGCAGGGCCACACCCAGCACCAGGTGCGGGATGATGATGGGTGACAGCAGCAGGCCGTTGACAAAGCCCTGGCCCGGGAAGCTGTAGCGGGTCAGCGCCAGGCCTGCGGGCACGGCGATCAAGGTGGCCAGCGAGGCCGCCAGGGCGGCGAGTTTCAGGCTGTTGTAGAACGCGTCAAGGAAGTCGGCGCGCTCGAACACGGCGCTGAACCAGCGCAGCGAGAAGCCGGCGGTGGGCAGGCTCAGGGTGTTTTCCGGGGTGAATGCCACCAGGCACACCACCACCAGCGGGGCGAGCATGAACAGCATCACCAGGGCGTGAAAAGACAGGGCCAGCGGGCCGTTACGGGTCATGGGTTCAAACTCCAAGTGCGCGTTTGTAGCGGCGTTCCACCAGCCGGTTCCAGCTGAGCATCACCAGCAGGTTGATCAGCAGCAGGGCGACCGCGATGGTGGCGCCCATCGGCCAGTTCAGTTCGGCCAGGTACTGGTCGTAGATCATGGTGGCGACCATCTTCAATCGGCGCCCGCCCAGCAGGCCGGGGATGGCGAACGAGCTGGCCGCCAGGCCGAACACGATCAGCGTGCCCGACAGCACGCCGGGCATGATTTGTGGCAGCACGATGCGACGGAACACCGTCCACTGGCTGGCGCCCAGCGACAGTGCAGCCTGCTCGGCGGCCGGGTCGAGCTTCTGCAACGAGGTCCATACCGGGATGATCATGAACGGCAGCATCACGTGGACCAGGCCGATGATCACCGCAAACGGGGTGTACAGCAGCTTGACCGGCTGCCCGCCGAGGGCGCTGATGCCTTGGTTGATCAGGCCGTCAGAGCCCAGCAGCAGGCTCCAGCCGAAGGCGCGCACCACCACCGAAATCAGCAGCGGGGTCAGCACCAGGATCAGGAAGATCGAGCGCCACGGCGCGCCCATGCGGCTAAGCACCATGGCCTCGGGGATGCCGATCAGCACGCACAGCAAGGTGACCAGGGCGCTGATCCAGAAGGTGCGGAAGAAAATCTCGTAGTAATAGGTGTCGGTCACCAGGCTCAGGTAATGGCTGAAGGTGTACTGGCCGGCCTGGATGCCGCTGGTGTAGTCGAACGCGTTGAACGACAGCAGCACGGTCAACCCCAGCGGTATCACGAGCAAGGCCAGGAACAACAGCAGGGCCGGGCTGCTCAGGCCGTAGCCCCAGGCGTTGTTGCGCAGTTTTGCCGTACTCATGCCGCCACCTCGGCCGCGTTCAGCACCCGCAGCAGGGCATCGTTCCAGTCCAGGCCGACCGGCGCACCTTCGTCCAGCGGCGCGCTGCCATCGTTGGCGCGGACCACGGCCAGGTTGCCCAGGGCAGTATCAACGCGGTACAGCCACTGGCTGCCGAGGAAGTAGCGGCAGCTGATGCGCCCTGCCAGTTTGCCGCTGCCCGTTGGGCCGAGGCTGATCTTTTCCGGGCGCAGGCTGAGGGTAAGCGGCCCCTGGGCCGCCGCCTGCGGTTGGCCGCCGGGGCCGGTGACGCCACGCAGGCGGTTGGCCTTGCCGACAAAGTCGGAAATGAACGGCGTGCCCGGGTGTTCGTAGAGGCGGTAAGGGTCATCGACCTGGGTGATGCGCCCGGCTTCCATCACCACCACCCGGTCGCTGATCGACAAGGCCTCGGCCTGGTCGTGGGTGACCATCAACGTGGTAATGCCGACTTCATGCTGGATACGGCAGATCTCGAACTGCATTTCTTCACGCAGGTGCGCGTCCAGGTTGGACAGCGGCTCGTCCAGCAGCAGCACGGGCGGCTCGATCACCAGCGCGCGTGCCAGTGCCACACGCTGGCGCTGGCCGCCGGACAGTTCCCGGGGGTAGCGGTCGGCGTGCTTGTCCAGGCGCACCAGCGCCAGCGCCTGGTCGACGCGGCGAGCGATGTCGGCATTGGCCACCTTGCGCATGCGCAGGCCAAAGGCAACGTTGTCGCGCACGGTCATGTGCGGGAACAGCGCGTAGCTCTGGAACACCACGCCCAGGCCGCGGCTGGCCGGTTTGGCGTGGGTGATGTCGCGGCCATCGAGCACGATGCGGCCACTGGTGACCTCGACGAAGCCGGCAATCATCTGCAGGGTGGTGGTCTTGCCGCAGCCGGAAGGGCCGAGCAGGGAGACAAACTCGCCTTTTTCGATGGCCAGTGACGAACTGGCCACGGCCTCCGTGGCGCCATAGCGCTTGCAGAGTTTGTCGATCAACAGAAAGGTCATGGCTGTGCTCCATCGCAAACGGAACCGGGGTAAACCGGCAGTTTCAGGGTGGGCAGAGCGCCAGCGGCGAAAAGCAATGCTTTTACGGACGTTGGCGCTCGCTTCTGTGGCGGCGGCCGATGTTGTGATATCGCCCTATGGACCGGAGAGTAGGGCAATGATTAGGATGGCGACAAAGGGTAATTTCACTGAGTGACAGCTATTTTGAAATTATTCCACTCAATGAAATTTGAGAGGGTTTAGCGAAAAATGGATTCCGATAAACGAAATGAGCAAGCCAGGGAAGTGGGTGTCAGTGCCGTGTCCCGTTTGTTCGCCGTGTTGCGTGCGTTGGGCGACTGCGGTGGCGAGGGCGAGAAGGTCAGCCAGCTGGCCCAGCGGGTTGGCCTGGCACAGCCCACCACACACCGGTTACTGCGCAGCCTGATCGAAGAGGGCATGGTCGACCAGTGTGCGACCAGCAAGCGCTACCGCCTGAGCCTGGATTTCTTTGCCCTGGCGGCCAAGGCCGGGCAGGCCGGCAATTTGCGCGATGTGGTGCGCCCCAGCCTGCTGCGGCTGTCGGCTTCGCTGGGTGATTCGCTGTTTCTGCTGGCGCGTTCGGGGTTTGACGCCGTGTGCCTGGACCGCAGCGAAGGGCCTTACCCGATCCGCACCTTTACCGGCGACATTGGCGGCCGTGTGGCGTTGGGCGTGGGGCAGGGCAGCCTGGCCATTCTGGCTTTCCTGCCTGAGGAAGAACGTGACGAGGTGATCCGTTACAACCTGCCGCGGCTGAAGGATTTTCACCATTACGACGAAGTGCTGCTGCGTGCCGAAATCGACAATGTGCGCAGCCTGGGTTACGCCGGGCGCAATACCGGCGTGCTGGACGGCATGGCCGGCCTGGCTGTGCCGATCCTGGACCGTAACGGCCATGCGGTGGCGGCCTTGAGCGTGGCGACCATCAGTGACCGCCTTGGGCCTAACCGCATGCCGACTGTGGTGGCCTTGCTCAAGCGTGAGGCGGCGGCGATCGGCGAACGGGTGAACCCGTTCGACCCGGTGCTGCGCCGCCCCTCACATGTGTTTGGCTAAGGCCTACTCCACCGCCTCGGCCACACCTTGGTCCTCACCCAGGAACCCGCCGCTCTGGTGTTGCCACAGCCGGGCATAGGTGCCCTTTTTCGCCAGCAACTCTGCGTGGGTACCTTGCTCGATGATGCGGCCTTCATCCATCACGATCAGCCGGTCCATGGCCGCGATCGTCGACAGCCGGTGGGCGATGGCGATGACGGTCTTGCCTTGCATCATTTCATCCAGGCTTTCCTGAATGGCCACTTCCACCTCCGAGTCCAGCGCGCTGGTGGCTTCGTCCAGCAGCAGGATCGGCGCGTTCTTCAGCATCACCCGGGCAATGGCGATGCGCTGGCGCTGGCCGCCGGACAACTTGATACCGCGTTCACCCACCAAGGTGTCGTAGCCACTGCGGCCCTGGCGGTCACTGAGCTGGCTGATGAACCCATCGGCCTGGGCATTGGCCGCAGCAGCGCGGATCTGCGCTTCGGTGGCATCCGGGCGGCCGTAGGCGATGTTGTCGCGGATGGAGCGGTGTAGCAGCGAGGTGTCCTGTGTGACCATGCCGATGGCGCTGCGCAGGCTGTCCTGGGTGACCTTGGCGACGTCCTGCCCATCAATGCGTATGACGCCGCTGTCCACGTCATAGAAGCGCAGCAGCAGGTTGATCAAGGTGGATTTGCCTGCGCCGGAGCGGCCGACCAGCCCGACCTTTTCGCCTGGGCGAATGTGCAGGCTCAGGTCGTTCAGCACCTGGCGCTCGCCGTTGTAGTTGAAGCTGACCTTGTCGAACGTTACTGCGCCGCCCTGAGTCACCAGTTCGCCTGCATCGGTTGCATCCTGCACCTTGGGGCCGCGGGTGAGGGTGGCCATGCCGTCCTGCACGGTGCCGATGCTCTCGAACAACGAGGTCATCTGCCACATGATCCAGTGCGACATCCCGTTGATACGCAGGGCCATGGCGGTGATTGCCGCGACTGCACCGGTGCCGACCTGGCCTTGGTGCCACAGCCACAGTGCGTAGCCGCCGGCGCCGAAGATCAAGCCTACCACCAGCGCCTGGTTGACGATTTCGAACTGGCTGACCAGGCGCATCTGGCGAAAGCCGGTCTGCTTGAAGTCCTCCATGGCCGCACGGGCGAAGTGCGCTTCGCGCCTGGAGTGCGAGAACAGCTTTACCGTCGTGATGTTGGTGTAGGCATCGGAAACCCTCCCGGTCATCGACGACCGCGCGTTGGCCTGTTCCTGCCCGACCTTGCCCAGGCGTGGCACGAAGTACAGCATGGCCAGCCCGAACAGCGCCAGCCAGGCAATGAACGGCAGCATCAGCTTCAGGGCAAAACCACCCGCCAGGGCGATGATTGCAATGAAGTACACGCCGATGCCGGGCAGTATTTCGATGACGGTGAACAGCACCTCGCGTACCGCCAAGGCTGTCTGCATCACTTTGGTGGTGACCCGGCCCGAAAACTCGTCAGAGAAGAACGACAAGCTCTGGCGCAGCATCAGCCGGTGAAAGTCCCAGCGCAACCGCAGCGGCAAGTTGATCGCCAGCACTTGGTGCTGAACCATGGTACGCATTGCCACCAGCCCGATGCTGGCCACCAGGACGATGCCGATGCCCCACAGCACACGCCTTTCCTCAGCACCTACGGCGCCCCCGGCCTGCCAATTCGAGAGCAGGTCGACCACCTGGCCGAGGAAGGCAAACAGCCAGGCTTCGTAAACCGACACCCCGGCACTGAGCAATGCAAGGGCAAGGATGTAGCCGCGAGCGCCCCGGGTGCAGGCCCACATGAAGCGCAGCAGGCCCACCGGGGGTGGCGGCACTTCGTCAGGGGGGAAGGGGTCGAGCCAGCGTTCAAAAACACGAAACATGTGGGTCTCCGCAAATCAGGTTTTGCTTACCGGGTAACCATACCGCACATCCAGGCATTCGCCTGCCGGCATAACCTTTTCTCATCAAGTCATCGCCCGAAATGTCGCTGTATGCGCGGTGAGCCAGACTTTAGCCTTTTGCACAGAGCCGCAGCACGCTCGATGACTGGCTGGAACGTCCAGCTGAAAACAAAAAGGAGTTACCTGATGTCTGCATTCAAGTTTTCCGGCGTAAACCTGGCCATCACCACCCCGTTCGATGCACAGGGCAAGATCGACTTTGCGCGGTTCGAAAGCCTGATCGAACGTTACATCGCCGCAGGCGTGCAG
The DNA here is from genome assembly GCF_002992185.1 of Pseudomonas sp. LLC-1. Classification (NCBI taxonomy): domain Bacteria; kingdom Pseudomonadati; phylum Pseudomonadota; class Gammaproteobacteria; order Pseudomonadales; family Pseudomonadaceae; genus Pseudomonas; species Pseudomonas sp. LLC-1. The sequence continues at coordinate 35,841 of NZ_LUVY01000025.1, forward strand.
GGTTTTGTGCTCAGTTCCGGGACCGGGATGCATGTGTACCTGAGCAAGGAGGAGTCGAAGGCTCTGGTGGCCTTTGGTGCCAAGGTCATCAACGGCCGCGCTCGTGTCATCGCGCAGACTTCCGCGCTGCTGGTCGAGGAGGTGGTCGAGCGCACACGGCACGCCAAGGACTGTGGTGCAGACGGCGTGATGGTGCTGCCACCGTTCTTCGAAGGCCCCACCGACGACCAGGGCATTGTCGATTTCTACGCGAGCGTGTCGCAGGCCGGCCTGCCGATCATTGGCTACAACGTGCCTCAGGCCGTTGGCGTCGAGGTGACGCCGTCGCTGTTCAACAAGCTGTGCCAGATCCCCAACTTCGTGTCGGTCAAGGACAGCAGTGGCGACCTGGCGGCTCAGGCCTCGTTGTCACGCACTGGCCTGCCGACCATGAATGGCGCAGACCCGCTGGTCCCCTATGCACTGTTTGCCGGTGCTGCAGGTTTGATCTGGGGTGGTGCGAACATGGCACCGAGGACCTGTGTTGCCGTGGCGAATGCGGCCAGTGAAGGCAACTGGGCCGAGGTGCAGCAGATCTGGAAAAGCCTGGCACCGGTCATGTCGCTGATCTGGCAGGGTGACTATGTGCAGTCGGTTTATGCCGGTGCGCAAATCATGGGGTATGGCGCAGGCAACCCGCGCCGCCCTCTGGCGCGTCTGGCCGAAGAAAAACTGGGTGCGCTGCGTGAAGCACTGGCCCCCTTGATTGAGCAGGAAGCTGCGGGGTGTTGAAACGCGGCCTCTGCGTTTATGTGAGCAAACCTGGGCGTGTCTTTTTTGTATCATTGGCCAGCAGCGAACACCCTCCGTTTTCTGAATAAGTGGTGTAGTTAATGGTCAAGCATACAGAGCCCGATCAGGCGCTGATCCAAATTCCATCATTGCGGGCCGTCAAGGCGTTCGTTGCGGCGGCCAAGTACCTCAATTTCACCCGCGCGGCGGAGTCTTTGTGTGTCACCCAGGCTGCCGTCAGCAAGCAGATCCGCGAGTTGGAAAGTTTCATGGGCGCAGAGCTGTTCGTCCGCAACGGGCGCGCGGTGCAGCTCACGCCCGAGGGCGCCTTGTTTTTCGATGCAGTGCAGTTGTCACTCAGCAACATCGCCCAGGTCTCCAGCCGCATACGCCGGCAACACAAGGGCAAACGGGTGGTGACAGTGTGCTGCACACCGGCTTTTTCAGGGCTTTGGTTGACGCCCCGGTTGCCGGCGTTTCTGGCAGCGAACCCGGACATTGACTTGAACCTTGTCATCACGCAGAACTTCGTCAACATCGAGCCCGGCGTGCAGCCGGACATCTTCATCAACAAATTGTCGAAGATACGGGAAGGGTACAGCAGCCATCTGCTGGCTCACGATGTCATCTACCCGATCTGCAGCCCCGCCTTCCTGGCCAGCCACCCTGAGGCCGTCACGCTGGAGGGCATCTGCAACAGTTCGCTGTTGAACCTCAGCCCCTATGGTCGCTCGCAGATTGCCGAGCATGTGGACTGGCACGTGTGGTTCGAGTACCACAACGTCGACTTGAGTGCGCGGGCGGTGGCGGGCGCACAGCTTTTGCATTCCAACGACTATGGTTCGCTGGTACAGCTGGCGATCATGGGGCAGGGGGTTGCCTTGGGATGGCATTACCTGGTGGACCCGCTGATTGAACAAGGCGTTCTGGTGCGTCCGGTGGCGCACGAACTGGTGCATAAGGACAGCCAGCACTTCCTCACATTCAACGAGCAGAAAAAGGACGACAGCGCCTGCTGCCGTGTGCGGGACTGGATCTTGTCGACGTTCTGATCACATACGCCCCCTGCGCCTGCATGTCGTAAATGGGCATAAAATCGCACATTTAAGGCATGCGCGGGTATTTGCCATGCAGGGGATGCTTCTCGGCGACATCCGGCACTGCAAAAAGCCCAAAAAAAGAGCAAAAAAAGTTTGCCGCTGACAACAACAAACCCACTATTCCTAGCCCTCCATCCGCGCCAGTAAGGCGCCTGATCGCGACATTGATCAGGCCTGTTTTATATATTTTTATCATCGCCCACCGTGCGTGGGCCTTGACACGGTTGAATGCTTTATTTCCTCGCTCGTTAACCACATGAGCTGCTGGCCGACTCAGTGTCTGGCAGCGTTGACCACCGCTGAATGCCTCGCCTATGCTGTGTCTACACATAGTAGACAATAGGTCGGTGCGCTGTTTTTTATCTGCGCAACGGGCCTGCAAACGTGCGCGTCAATCACGATAAGCGGTTGGCGTTAGTCAGCCTGCCGACAACGCCAGTCGTGCAGGTCCCCGCCGATCTATTACTGCAATGTTTCGCTAATAAGCGAGTGCCAAACGTCTTAAGTATCCAACAATAATTAATACCACAGGGGACACGCGCGGTGACGAGCAGTACTGTTTCAATCGAAGATGTACCATTGAATCGATTCCACCAACTCATGACGTTGCGCGCCGGCGGCGGCTGGATTCTCGACGGTTATATCCTGAGTATTATCGGGGTGGTGATCGTGCAGTTTTCCGATTACCTGAAACTGGACTCTTTCTGGCAGGGCCTGGTGGCCGCGTCGGCCATGCTGGGGACCTTCTGCAGTGGCTTCCTGGGGGGCTGGTTGACCGACAAGGTCGGGCGTCGCCGGCTGTTCTTCGTCGGGCCCATCCTGTTCATCGTAGGTTCTGTGGGCACCTTCTGGGTGGAGTCGGGCTTTGCGCTGTTCGTGCTGCGCTTCCTGGTGGGTGTAGGCGTGGGCCTCGAATACCCTGTCGCAGGCTCGTTGCTGACCGAGTTCCTGCCGCAGAAACACCGTGGCCGCCGCCTGGCCGGGCTGACCATCTTGTGGTTTGCGGGTGCTGCATTGTCCTACATCGTGGGCAACTTCATTCTGGCGCGTGGCGGCGACGATGCCTGGCGCTGGGTGCTGGCAAGCGCCGGGGTGCTCGGTGTGTTGCTGTTCATCATCCGCCTGAAAACACCTGAATCGCCACGTTGGCTGATGAGCAAGGGGCGCTTCGACGAAGCGGATCGCATCATCAAGCAGGTCTACGGGCCGTCGTTCTCCCTCGCCAACATGCCTGAGCAGGCGACGGAGCAAAAGGTGTCGCTGAGCGCGCTGATGCGCTCGGGCTACGGCAAGCGCATGGTGTTTGTCGCGGTGTTCTGGAGTGCCGCAGTGGTGCCGATGTTTGCGGTGTACTCCTTCGCCCCGGTGGTGCTGCAGGCACTGAACCTGAAAGGCGATTGGGCCTCGTACGGCTCGGTGCTGATTACGTTGTTGTTTGTGGTCGGCTGCATTGTTGCAACACGCATGATCGACACCCTGGGGCGTCGCCCGTTGATCATCCACAGCTTCCTGTGGTCCACCCTCGCACTGTTGGGGCTGGGCGTATTCTCCAACGGTTCGGAGGTGCTGGTACTGGTGCTGTTCGGTGCCTACGCGCTGTTTATCGGCGGGGCGCAAGTGCTGGAACTGGTGTACCCCAATGAACTGTTCCCCACCGAGATTCGCGCGTTTGCGGTGGGCATGGGGTCGTCCATGTCACGTATCGGCTCTGCCGCTGGCACATGGCTGGTGCCTGTTTCGCTGCAGAGCATCGGCATTGGCAACACCATGCTGGTCGCTGCACTGGTTTCGCTTGCCGGGTTGATCGTGTCGGTGTGGCTGGCGCCTGAAACCCGCGGCATGAGCCTGGAGGCCGCTTCTTCGCTTGAGCGTTGAGCCTGTCCTGAGCTGCAAAAACGCCCCCGCAGGCTTGCCTGTGGGGGCTTCAAGCTTTGCGATACTGCAGCAAGGTCGAGGGTTGACACCGCGCGTGCCGCTCCACCATTATCCAGCCTATTCCACGCAACGGGCTTTCCCCATGTCCATGTCCAACCACGCCATCTTCGCTTCGGGCTTCACTGCCCAGGCAGGCGCGTGCGTTGCCGTTGCCAAGAAATCCAAGAAACAGCCGCTCATCTGACCGAGGCGCGCTGTCTCGTCAGGTGGGCTGACGAGACAGAAGGCGCCAGGTTTCCCTGCCAGACCACTTCGACTCTTCACCCTCTGACGCTGACTTTCGGTCAACATCAGGAGTTTTTGCATGTCGAATTTCCGTGGTATCTGGATCGCCCTCGTCACGCCAATGCGCGCCAATGAAATCGACTTTGCCGCCTTGGAAAAGCTGGTGAAGAAGCTGCTCGACGACGGCGTGGCCGGTTTTGTGGTGTGCGGTACCACGGGTGAGGCGGCGGCACTGTCCAAGGCCGAGCAACTGGCGGTGCTGGATGCGGTGCTGGCCTGGGTGGAGCCGGGCAGGGTGGTGATGGGCCTGTCGGGTTACAACCTGCGTGAGCTGCTAGCGTTTCAGGCTGAAATCCAGCAGCGTGACATTGGCGGGCTGCTGGTCCCCGCACCGTGCTACATCCGCCCATCGCAGGCCGGCCTGGAAGCCTTCTTCGCTACCGTAGCCGATGCCGCCAGCGTGCCAGTGATCGTGTACGACATCCCCTATCGCACTGGCGTGCGCATCGAGCGTGAAACCCTGCGCCGTATCGTGCGCCACCCGCGCATTGCGGCCGTCAAGGATTGCGGCGGCGACAGCGAGACCACCCTAGCCCTGATCGAGGATGGCCATGCCCAGGTGCTGGCCGGTGAAGACCTGCAGATCTTCAACAACCTGTGCCTGGGGGGTGCCGGGGCCATTTCGGCCTCCGCACACGTGCGCGCTGACCTGTATGTGCGCATGCTGCAGCAGGTCAACAGCGGTGACTGGGTGGCCGCGCGTGGTACGTTCTACCAGTTGCTGCCCTGGATCAAGCTGGCTTTTGCCGAGCCCAACCCGGCGGTGGTGAAGGCAGCGTTGCAGTTGCAAAACCTGATGGCAGACGAGCTGCGCGAACCGATGCAAGCGTGCACGGATGCGACCCGGGACAGGCTGCAACGCGTGCTGGGCTCACTCGGCGCCTGAAGACGCAGCGGCTGTTGGCGGGTTGACAAGCCGTCACACCCGGCATATACCGTTGGTTGTCAGGAGCTGCGCATCAATGGCGATGCCGCTGCCTCCACCCCGAACCCCAAAGAGCAAATGAGCTCTCTCCGCATGCGGAGAGGGCTTTTTGTCGTCCCTGAAAAATAACAACAAGAGGTGTTCAACATGCGTCATGGTGATATTTCCAGCAGCAACGACACCGTCGGTGTGGCCGTGGTCAACTACAAGATGCCGCGCCTGCATACCCGCGATGAAGTGCTCGAAAACGCCAGGAAGATCGCCGACATCATTGTCGGCATGAAGCAGGGGTTGCCGGGCATGGACCTGGTGATTTTCCCGGAGTACAGCCTGCAGGGCATCATGTACGACCCGGCAGAAATGATGGAAACCGCCGTGGCCGTGCCCGGCGTGGAAACCGAAGTGTTCGCCCAGGCCTGCCGCAAGGCCAATGTCTGGGGCGTGTTCTCGCTGACCGGCGAGCGCCATGAAGAGCACCCGCGCAAGTCGCCCTACAACACCCTGGTGCTGATCGACAACAACGGCGAGATCGTGCAGAAGTACCGCAAGATCATCCCTTGGTGCCCGATCGAAGGCTGGTACCCGGGCGGCCAGACCTACGTTGCCGATGGCCCCAAGGGCCTGAAAATCAGCATGATCATCTGCGACGATGGCAACTACCCGGAAATCTGGCGCGACTGCGCCATGAAAGGCGCCGAGCTGATCGTGCGTTGCCAGGGCTACATGTACCCGGCCAAGGACCAGCAGGTGCTGATGGCCAAGGCCATGGCCTGGGCCAACAACTGCTACGTGGCAGTGGCCAACGCCGCCGGCTTCGATGGTGTGTATTCCTACTTCGGCCACTCGGCGATCATCGGCTTCGATGGCCGCACCCTGGGCGAGTGCGGTGAAGAGGAAATGGGCATTCAGTACGCCCAGCTGTCGATCTCGCAGATTCGCGATGCGCGGCAAAACGACCAGTCGCAAAACCACCTGTACAAGATTTTGCACCGCGGCTACAGCGGCATGCATTTGTCCGGCGACGGTGACCGTGGCATCGCCGAATGCCCGTTCGAGTTCTACCGCACCTGGGTGCTGGATGCCGAGAAGGCCCGCGAAAATGTCGAGGCCATTACCCGGCGCACCTCGGGGGTGGCGCAGTGCCCGGTTGGCAGCCTTCCCTACGACGCGAAGGAAAAGGAAGCCCGCTAAAGGGCGTGCCCGGCGTGCCTGCGGGCACGCTGTTTCACCGTTGAGGGGAAGACCATGCCGTTCTTGAACGACCTGCTGGAGCAGACGCGCCGCGACGCGTCCTCCAGCGCTGCACTGAATGCCGAAAACTGCCACACCCGGACAATCGTCGAAACCCACCTGCGTAGCGAAGACACCCTGCAGTCGCGTTTCCGCTTCGATGTCGCCGCTGTCATGCAGGTGTTACGCAACGAAGTACTGGGCCAGGACGAAGCCCTGCAGGCCATCGAAGATGTGCTCACCGTGGTGCGCGCGGATATTCTCGACCCGCGCCGGCCACTGTTCACGGCGTTGTTCCTCGGCCCGACCGGGGTTGGCAAGACCGAGATCGTGCGGGCCCTGGCCCGCGCACTGCACGGTGATGCCGATGCCTTCTGCCGGGTCGACATGAACACGCTGGCCCAGGAGCATTACGCCGCTGCCCTGACCGGTGCGCCGCCGGGCTATGCTGGCGCCAAGGAGGGCCGCACGCTGTTCGACCAGGCGCTGCTGGACGGCAGCCAGGGGCGCCCGGGGATCGTGCTGTTCGATGAGCTGGAAAAGGCCAGCAAGGAGGTGTCCCAGGCGCTGCTCAATGTGTTCGACAATGGCCTGCTGCGCTTGGCTTCCGGGGAAAAGAGCTTCAATTTCCGTAATTCCCTGGTGTTCATGACCAGCAACCTGGCGGCAGACGAAATACGCCAGCACCGGCTTGGCCCGCTGGCATCGCTGCGGCGTTTGCTGGGGCCGCGGGCAGGGCAACGGGAGCATTTGCTGGCCCTTGTGCGGCGACGCCTGGTGAAGCGTTTTTCTGCCGAGTTCGTCAACCGCATCGACAGCACCGTGGTGTTCAACGCCATCGAACAGGAAGTGAGCGAGCGCATCGTCGAGCTTGAAGTGTCGCGCCTGAACCGGCGTCTGGCCAAGCACCACTGCCGCCTGCAACTGGATGCGGCAGTGGTCGGCAAGCTGGCCAGCGAAGGGCATGACGTGGAGTTCGGCGCCCGCGCGCTCAAGCGGTTTATCCGCCACGAACTGGAGGTGCCACTGGCCGAGTACCTGCTCGGCACCCGCATCCCTTGCCGGGCTGAAGTGGCCTGCATCACGGTGGCCGGGCACCTCGACCGCGGGCGTATCCGTTTTTCGGTGCCTACATGATGGCTGCCACAGGACAGTGTGATGAGTAGACAAGACAGGCAATTGAAGGTGGGCTTGCTGTTTGCCGAAAGCGGCGTTACCGCAGCCATCGAGCGCTCGCAGCGCTGCGGCGCGTTGCTGGCGGCAGAACAGGTGAACCGCGAAGGCGGTGTGCTGGGCCAGCCGGTGCTGACCCTGGTCGGTGACCCCGGGGGCGATCCGGACCGGTACCGCAACCTGTGCGACGACTATGTGCGCAACCACGGCGTGCGCCTGATGCTCGGCTGCTACATGTCGCATACCCGTAAAGCCGTGATGCCGGTGGTCGAGCGCGCGGATGGCTTGCTGTTCTATCCCACGCCTTACGAGGGTTTCGAGTACTCACCCAACATCATCTATGGCGGGCCGGCACCCAACCAGAACAGCGCGCCGCTGGCGGCTTACCTGACCCGCCATTATGGCGCCAGGGTCGCCTTCGTCGGCTCGGACTACATCTACCCACGGGAAAGCAACCACGTCATGCGCCACCTGTACAAGCAGCATGGCGGCGAAGTGGTGGAGGAGGCTTACATGCCACTGTACCCCTCGGCCGATGACCTGGCCCAGGTGGTGGAGCGGGTGGTTCGCGCTGCCCCGGATGTGGTGTTCTCGACCGTGGTCGGTACGGGTACGGCAAGTTTCTATCAGGCATTGGCGCAGCGTTACGGTAATGGTCCTCGGCCGCCCATTGCCAGCCTGACCACCAGTGAGGCCGAAATCGCCGAGATGGGCGCCAAGGTGGCTTGTGGCAACATCGTCGTGGCGCCGTATTTCACCAGTGTCGACTCGCCACAAAGCCACGCGTTCGTCAGCGAGTGTCGGGCGTTTTTCCCGGCTGATGTGCGCATCACCGCCTGGGCCGAGGCCGCCTACAGCCAGATGCGCATGTTGTGCCAGGCGGTGAATGCCACCGGCAGCCTGGAGGTGGAGGTGATCCGCAATCACCTGTACCACGCGAGCCTGGACAGCCCCCAGGGCAGGGTGCATGTGGAGCAGCAGAACAACCATTCGCACCTGTTCGCGCGCATAGGCGAGATCGATGCGAGCGGGCAGATCTGCATCAAATGGCAGTCGCCTGTGGCTATCCGCCCCGACCCCTATGTGGTGGTGCACAACCTCGATGACTGGACGGCGAGCATGGCGGGAGGCGGCCCCTCATGAGCACCTCGAACATCCTGAATACGCTGCGTGAGCTGCATGTAGGCATTGTTTGCCCGCCCAGTGAAATCACCGATGCCCTGGTGTTGCAACTGATGCGCATCGGTTGTTCGGTAAAGCAGTACTGGCCACCGCCCAAGGCGTTCGACACCCACACCGACCTGGTGTTTTGCGGGGTGTTCGAAGGGCGCCACCATGGCGAACTGGGCAAGCTGCTGGCCCAGGGCGGGGTTCGCCTGACCGCTGTCGCGCTGGTGGAGTACGAAAGCCCGACCATCCTCTCGCAGATTCTGGAGCTGGGGTGCCATGGCGTGATCGTGCTGCCGCTGGACAGCCACAAGGTGCTGCCGGCGCTGGTGTGCGCCAGGAGCAATAGCGAAGCCCACGCCCGTTTGATGCAGAAGAACGCCCAGTTGCAGGAGCGCCTGGAACACCAGGCCGACATCAACAAGGCCAAGGTCCTGCTGATGGCGGCTCAGGGCTGGCAGGAGCCTGAAGCCCATGCCTACCTGTCGAAAGAGGCAATGAAACAGCGGTTGTCGATGTTGGAAATGGCAAGAAAAACCCTAAAACAATTCGAATGAGAAGAGGTTGCCATGTTGTACGGACTGGTTCTGCTGTATGTGGGTGCGGTGTTGTTCATCAACAGCATCTGGCTGATGGGGCGTATCACCGACCGTGAAGTGGCGGTGATCAACCTGTTTGTCGGCTTGCTCAGCCTGTTGGTGGCGGTCTACCTGATTTTCGTGGTGGGCGCGGCCGAAGGCATCAAGGCGGGTGCCTTGACCATCCTGTTCGCCTTTACCTACCTGTGGGTGGCCGCCAACCAGTTGTTGCAGGTCGACGGCCGCGGGTTGGGCTGGTTCTGCCTGTTCGTCAGCGTGACGGCGCTGGTGGTGACGGTCAGCTCCATCCCGGGCGCCGAGGGCCTGATGAAGGTGTGGGATGTGCTGAACTGGGCCGCGTGGACGGTGTTGTGGTTCAGCTTTTTCCTGTTGTTGGCCTTGGCCAGGAAAATCCAGCGGCTGGTGGCGGTGATGACCCTGGTGTGCGCGATCTTCACCGCCTGGGTGCCTGGGCTGCTGATCCTGTGGCAGCAGATGGGCTAAGGGCAACACGACCGCCCTGAGAACGGGCCCGATTCCTGTAGGCGCGGGCATGCCCGCGAAACGTCCAGCTTGGTACATGGCACCGGCGTTGCCGGTGTTCGCGGATAAGCCCGCGCCGACAGGTCTCAGCCTTCAGAAGCCCTTGCGTACCGCTGTTTGAGCATCGGCCCTTTGCTGTGCTTGCCTGGCTTGCACCTGGGCGATCTGCTGTTTCTGTGCTGCTGCGTCATTGCCCCACAGCCGGGCCTGCTCGGCCAGGAAGTTCTGCTTGAACTGTTGAGCCCGCATGGACCCGTCTTCAGCGTGAACTGCGCCGGCCAGGCCAAGCAGCATGCTGCCTATCGCGATGGTATTTATCAGTTTCATGATGCACCTCGATGATCGCCCGCTTGTTTGGGCTACGGTCTGGCCACTTGGGCGCAGTGGGCCATGCCAGGTCCGGTTCAGCAGCCGCGCGTGTCACGCCCGGTTGCACGAATGCTGGCTTCGATGGCGGGTTGGTCGGCAGGTGCTTTACTTTCAATGTTGGTGTTCATGATGCCTGCTCCCGCTGTTTCGAAGTTGACGTGTTTCGATGGGTTCAGCTTCTCACCGAAGACAGATTCGGAAAATACAACGGCAGTAGTGCAACTTGGGTGGTGCTACAGGTGTGGTGCAACAGCTGTAGTATCCGCAGCGTGAGTGGCCAACATGACCAGATGGCAAGAGTTTCAAGAGGCAGCAGTTGAACTATTCGGCCTGCCGCAGCCATTCGCCAATGCGCAGGATGAACAGGGTTTTCTCGCGACTCAGGCCGCAGAAAACCTTCGAAGACGGCGCTTGTTCATGTTTGTTGCCATTGCCGTTTGGGCCGGTTTTGGCTATTGGGATTATTACCACTACATCCGCCATGAACAGGCGCTTTCGCGCATGGACTTTTACTGGATTCTGCTATGGCGGCTGGCCGGTACCCTGGCGGTCGCCACGGCAACCTGGGTATCACTCACCACGCGCTTTGATAACGAGCGCTGGGTGAATGGAACCGTGGTGATTACGGTGTGCTTCGCCCAGACATGCCTGGTGGCGATGATACAAATTGTCCCTGCACCGTTGAATTACAATTATTATTTTGTCGGTATTGTCCTGGTTATCTTCTTTCAGCACGGGACCTTGGCACTGCTGGCACGCTATTCCTTGTTCAGTACAGGCTATTGCGTGCTGCTGCTGTGTGTGCAGGAAGTCATGACTGGCGCATTACATGTCAATTTTTTCCCTGCCATGTTTTATTTGCTGGCGTTTGCACTGGTGGGTTGGACCATCAGTGTGCGTGCCGAGAAAGTTGCGCGAGAGGGTTATCTCAAGTCCTTGGCCTTGAACAGGAAGAACGAAAGCCTTGAGCAGGCCAACTTTCGCGTCCACCGCGAGAAACAGAAAGCGGACGATGCCCTGAAGGCCTTGTTTGACCAGGAAGCAAGAAAAGCCGTGGAAATCCGCGAAAAGGCCGAAGCCAGCACACGCTTCGTTCGTGCGGCCTACCACGACACCATGCAACCCTTGGCCTCGATTGCCTCCCTGGCGTACGCGGGCGAGCGTATGGTCGAGCAGGGCCAGCATCAGCGCCTGCAGGAGATTTTCCACGATATCGACGTGTCGGGCCGGGAGATCAGCACCCTGTTCGCTGGCCTGCGGGAGGTGTTCACCAGCGGTGAATCGCAACCGGCCATCGAGCCATTTTCCCTGAACGCGCTGATGAGAGAGCTCGAATCCCTGCATCAGCCGCTGGCGCAAGCCAAGGGCCTGCGCCTGAAACTGCTGCAGCGCCAGCAAGACGCCGTGCTCAATTCTGACCGGGCGATTTTCAAGCGTGTGCTGGGCAATCTGATCACGAATGCCGTCAAGTACACCGAGTGCGGCGGCGTGGTGGTTGGCAGCGTGGCGGGCAGAACCACCGTGCGCATCGATGTGGTCGATACAGGCATCGGGATCCCTGATGCCTTCAAGAGCAAGGTTTTCGAGGCGTTCTTCCAGGTCGACAACCCTGACCATGACGCCCGACGCGGCTTGGGGTTGGGGCTGTCGATCGTGAAGAACTTCATCGACCGGCTGCCGGGGCACCGGCTGAGCTTCAGCAGCCGCCCTGGGCGCGGCAGCCGTTTTTCGGTCGACTGCCCGTTGTTCCAGGGTGACGCGCTGCCGACGGACATCAATGCGCCAACGCTGCAGGTCAATGGCCAACGTGTAGACATCGCCGGTGCCTATGTACTGCTGGTCGATGATGACAAGCGTATCCTTGACAGCTTGTCGAAGTCGCTGAGCCTGCAGGGCGCGATTGTCGCCACGGCCGAGGACCGAAGCACCTTGCAGGACGCGCTGGAGCGGGCGCCGGATCGTTACCCGGACTTGCTCATCTGCGATTACAAACTGCGCGATGGCCTGATTGGCATGGCGCTGATCGACCATGTCCGGTCGTTCTACGACTGGGCCCATGTGCCGGCGATCCTCTACACCGCCGAGCTGTTGCGTCAGCCGCTGCTGGACGACTGCCTGTCACAGGCGGTCAGCAAAGGCGAAAGCGCGGCCACCTTGATGGCTGCCGTTCAGCTGCTCTTGTCACGCGGTCGGCTGGCCAACGCTGGCGAGGCGGGTGAAGACAGCACCCCCAGCACTTGACCCGTTTTGGCGAACAGGCCTTGCAGGCCATACAGGTCGATTACCCCGAACTTGCCATAGAGCCTGCTCAGGTACTGGCGCACATTGACCGGGTTGATCTCCAGGATCGCCGCAATTTTCCACGGCGCATTGCCTTGCAGCGCCAGGCGCAGGATGTCGAATTCGCGCGGTGTCACGCCCAGGTCCTTGGGGCCGAGTGGGGTAGCAGGTTGCACGTGGAGCGAGGAGGAGGGGGCCTGGCCGCCTTTGCCGATCGCCTCGCTGGGCAGGTAAACCCCGCCGCTGAGCGCGCGGTTGATGGCCTCCAGCATCACTTCATGGGCACTGGCCTTGGGCACGAACGACGAAGCGCCACGGCGCATCACCTCATCCACGAAGCGCCGCTCCGACTCCGCTGACATCACGATTACCGGCGCCGTCACGCACTTGGCAGGGTCGGGGTCGACCGGCGCCTCGCGGCTGGACTTGAACAGCGACAGCAAGCTGAGGCCGTTGTCGGGCGTGAGGTCGTTGCTGGTGGCCGAGGTGGGGATGCACAGGTCGAGGAAGATCACGTCGAAGGCCTGGCTACGCACCAGCTCCAGGGCTTCTGCGGTACACGAGGCTTCCAGCACCTGGGCGTCGTGGTGCACGGCCTGGATAAGGCTCTTGACCCCGGCCCTGAGGATGCCGTGATCGTCGATCAGCAGAGTGCGCATCAGCCGGCTCCGGGTGGGGGGATGTGCATGCAGTATTGCCGAGAATGGCGCAGGTGTACCTACTACGGCTGTAGTGGGGGTGGTGATCTTTGCCGTCATGGTCGGGGCGCGCTTGCAGGCTCAATCGTTCCCTGTGGGCGCGGGTTTACCCGCGAACACGGGCGAAGCCCGCGCCCACAGGGGGCGCGTTAGCCTTGGAAAAATGAGCAAGATCATGAACCCCTGCATTCAGGTTCAGAGCACCTTGAACCCATGGGTGCCATCGCGCTCGAGTTGCGCAATCAGACCAAACTCCCAGTCCAGATACCCCTGCATCGCCTCGCGAGGATTGTCCGTACCCTCGTAGGGGCGCCGGTAGCGATCGCTGCGGGGTACGGCAAGCTGCGTTTCGCCGGTTTCCAGCGGTTGCCCGGCAGCGATCCAGCGCGTGGTGCCGCCTTCGAGCAGGTAAACGGGAGTGCGGGTGAGGGCCTGCAGGTCACGCGCGGCGAAGCGTGCCAGCAGGCTGCTGCCGCACGTCAGTACGTAGCGACTGGCCTGTGGCACCCGTTCCAGGGTTTCGGCCAGTTGCGCGCGAATCGCCCAGTGCGCACCGGGAATATGGCGCTTGACGTAGTTGGCGCTGGTGGTGAAATCCAGCACCACGGTGCCGTCTTCCTGCAGCCAGCCTTGCAACTGTTCGACACCGATCTCATTGGCCTTGGGGAGCTCCGGCAGCGGCGCCTGCCAATCGCCGGCGGCGCTGAAATCTGCCGCCGACAGCCCGTCCAGCACTGCCACCTGCCAGCCCATCTGCGCCAGCCACGACGCGCTCATGTTGGCGCGCACACCATCGTCGTCCACCAGCACGATGCGCGCGCCGCGCACGCTGGCGACGTGGTCGGTTTCCTGCACCAGCTGCCCGCCGGGCACGCTGCGGCTGCCGGGCAGATGGCCTGCAACGTATTCTTCGGGCGTCCGCACATCGAACAGGTAAGTGGTACAGTTGGCGTCGGCCTGCCAGGCATCAAGCCCGGCGGGCTCCAGGCGCAGCACGCCGGCGCGGTCGGCCACCGCGCGAGCCTGGCGGGCGGCGTTGGCGCGGGTGCCGGCGCTCACCTGGCCGAAGGTCTTGTCCTGGCCGTGAGCCAACTGCTGCCCGGCCAGGGTCCAGCCGATGGTGCCGTTGCGCAGGGCGGCCACCGGGTTGGGGATGCCGGCGTTGACCAGCGACTGGGTGCCGATGATGCTGCGGGTGCGACCGGCGCAGTTGACGATCACTTGAGTGGCCGGGTTGGGCGCCAGCTCGGCCACCCGCAGCACCAATTCGGCGCCGGGCACGCTGATGCCACCGGGGATGCTCATGGTCTGGTATTCGTCGAAGCGCCGGGCGTCGAGCACCACCACGTCTGCCTTGTCATCGAGCAGCGCCTGCACCTGCTCGGCGGCCAGCGAAGGGGTGTGGCGCACGCTCTCGACCAACTCGCCGAAGGCTTTGCTGGGGACGTTGACGTCACGGAACAGCTCACCGCCTGCCGCGCGCCAGCCGGCCAGGCCGCCGTCGAGCACGGCCACGTCGTTGTAGCCCAGCGCGAGCAGGCGCTGCGCCGCCACGGCGGCCAGGCCTTCGCCATCGTCGTAGACGGTGATGGCGGTGTCACGTCGCGGCACACGGGCGAAGATTTCCAGCTCCAGTTTCGACAGCGCCACGTTGGCGGCGAACAGCGGGTGCTCCTGGGCGAACGGGTCTTCTTCGCGCACATCGATCAGGGCCAGTTCCTCGCGGGCCAGCAGGGCGCGGCGGATGTCTTGGTAACGGCGGGTGGTGACTGTGCTCATGGGGCAGGGTTCTCTTTGGACAGGTCCCAGATGTTGGGCAGGCGGGTATTGGAATAGCCGGAAATGAACGCTTTTTCGCTGCCGTCCTCGGCGTACACAGCGCGCTTGACCGCGCCGATGTTGTCGCCGTAGACGTGGATGCTGATCGACACTTGATCACTGAAGGCATTGCTGACCTGGTGAATATCACCAATGCGCGGCGACACGGCCTCCACCTGACCTGGCGCCAGGCGCACCGGTGCGCCGCTGGGCTGCAGTGCGCCCTGGGCGTCGCGGGTGAAGTCTTGGGAGTATTCAGCGCCGCGCAGCATGCCGATCAGCCCCCACACCCGGTGATCGTGGATGGGCGTGCGCTGCCCCGGCCCCCAGACGAAGCTCACCACCGAAAAGCGTTGGCGCGAGTCGCAGTGCAACAGGTACTGCTGGTAGCGCTGCGGGTCGGGCTGGGCGAGGTCGTCTGGTAGCCAGTCGTCCTGCGCAACCAGGCTGGCCAGCAGGCCCTGGCCGCGGTCGAGAAGGGTGGCTTCGTCGGGCTGCTGTTCGAGCAACTCGGCCAGGCTGTCGATGAAGTGGCGCAGGCGCTCCGGGTTATGGCTCATGGTTCAGGCTCGGTGTTCGGGTTTCATATAACCCTAGCAAAGCCTTTTTCTATTCTCAAAATGCAAAATAATCATAAGCTAATATGCAAATAATGCATTTACAGATGAGCATTTCTGCTTTCAAATCCCATCACGCCGAAGGCATTAGGTTATGCCCAAAGCGCATTTCACAACGGCTTGATTGATCTATAAATTATAAAAATCAATCAAGTAAGACTTAAAAGATATAAAACCGTTGCCACGAGACCGCACCTGCGGATCGGCCCTGACATGCCCCAAGCGGGCATCTGGAGACCCCCGTGCGTTACTTCAAGCAACTGGCCGCCACTGTGCTGGCCACCACCTTCAGCCTTGCCGCCGCCGCCCAGACCTTGGTCGTTGGCGACCAGAGCTACAACGCCCGTGCGGTGATGGAAGCGGCCGGGGTACTCGACAACCTGCCTTATGAGCTGGAGTGGAAGCAGTTCACCGCAGGCTCCCCTGTGGCCGAGGCGCTCAACGTCGGCAGCCTCGACATTGGCCTGCTGGGCGATGCACCGCCCTTGTTTTTGGGCGCCTTGGGCGCGCCGATCAAGGTGATCGCGGTCAGCCGCCAGAACCTCGAAGGGGTGGCGATTCTGGCGCGCAAGGATTCGTCGATCCACAGCCTGCAAGACCTGCGTGGCAAGCGCGCGGCGATCTGGAAGGGTTCGTGGAGCCAGCAACTGTTGTTCAGCGCCCTGGACAAGGCCGGCGTACCGCGTGATGCGTTGGAGCTGCGTTACCTCAGCGCGCTGGACGCTTCCCACGCCCTGGACGGCGGCTCGGTGGACGTGATCGCCACCTGGGAGCCCTACGTTACCCAGCAAGAACGCCAGGGCGCCCGCGTACTGGCCACTGCCGAAGGCGTGATCCCGGCGCAGAGCTTCGTGGTGGCCAACGCCAAGGCGGTGGACGCCAAGCGCGCGCAGATCGCCGACTTTCTGCAACGGCTGAAAAAAGCCCGCGACTGGACCCTGAGCGACCCGGCCCACACCGAGGCTTACGCTGACGCCTGGGCCAAGCGCACCCGCGCCGACCGCGACATCGCCCGCGCCTGGTTCGCCCGTGCGCGCACTGACCTTGCGCCGCTGAACCCGCAGGTGATCGTCGATGCGCAAAAGACCGTGGACTTCTTCGCCGGGCTCGGGCTGATCCAGGCGTATCCGGCCAGCAGCCTGTTCGACACCTCGTTTGGTGCGGCTATCGAGCAGCCGAGCGTCAGCCAGCACTGAAGATCTTCACCGGCTTCTTCGCGGGTAAACCCGCTCCCACAGGCATCCACAATCCCTGTGGGAGCGGGTTTACCCGCGAAGGGTCTTCCACCGATTTCGAAGGACCACCTCCATGACCCAACGCAAAATCAAACTCGGCGCCCTGACCATGGGCTGCGGCGGCCCCGGCCGGCACAACCTGTGGCTGGACCCCGAACTGCCGGCGGACGCCAGCGTCAACATCGACTGGTACATCGACATCGCCCGCCAGGCCGAGGCTGCGCTGTTCGACCTGATGTTCATCGTCGACAGCCAGTTCATCACCCCTGGCTCCCCCTCGCACTACCTCAACCGCCTGGAGCCGCTGACCCTGCTGTCGGCCCTGGCCGTGAGCACCCGCCATATCGGCCTGGTCGGCACCCTCACCACCTCCTACAACGCCCCGTACAACGTCGCTCGCCGGCTCGCTTCGCTGGACTTGATCAGCAAGGGCCGCGCCGGCTGGAACGTGGTCACCAGTGGTGATGCCGGCACCGCCGGCAACTACGGGCTGGACGAGCACTACGACTACGACACCCGCTACGCCCGGGCCCAGGAGCATGTGCAAGTGGTACAGGGGCTGTGGCACTCCTACGAGGACGACGCCTTCCCCCGTGACCGCGCCAGCGGCCGCTTCCTCGACCCCGCCAAGCTGCATGGGCTGAGCCACAAGGGCGAGCATTTTTCGGTGGTGGGGCCGCTGAACATCCAGCGCTCGCCCCAGGGCCAGCCTGTGATCTTCCAGGCCGGCGACTCCGAGCAGGGTCGCGACCTGGGCGCGGCCACCGCCGATGTGGTGTTCACCCATGCCGCCAGCATCGAGCAGGGCCAGGCCTTCTACCGTGACGTCAAGGGCCGCGCGGCACGCCTGGGGCGTGATCCGGAGCAGTTGCTGGTGCTGCCGGGCGCGGAGATCTACGTGGGGGACACCGACGAGCACGCCCGTGAGATCGAACGGCACTATCACCAGGCCGATCACAGCTTCGAGCTGGCGCTCAAGGAGTTCGGGCGCAATTTCGGCTGGCACGACTTCAGCCAGTACGAGCTTGACGCCCCATTTCCGCAAGAGAGCCTGGAGCATGCCCGCAGCAGCTTCTTCACCAATGCCAAGCGCATCGCCGACCAGGCCCGGGACAAAGGCTTCAGCCTGCGCCAGGCGGTGGAATTCGGTCGCCAGTTGCGTCCCGGCGCGTTCGTCGGTTCCGCGCAGACGGTGGCGGCGAAGATGGCCGAATGGTTCGAGGCGCGGGCTTTGGACGGGTTCAACATTTATATAGGGCATCCGGGGCAGTTCCGTCGCTTTACCGAGGAGGTGGTGCCGCTGTTGCAGGAGCGTGGGGTGTATCGCACGGCGTATGAAGGCAGCACCTTGCGCGAGAGCCTGGGGCTGGCGATTCCGCGGTTTAGCCGGTAGATCGTCGGGGCTGCAACGCAGCCCCCTTTTCAGAAGTTGTACGTCACCCGCCCAAAGTAATACCCCCCGGTAAATCCATACGGCGAGTACACCCCATACCCCTTGACCATGGTCTTGCTGCTCGGCGCCTGGCGCTCGGGGTACACATCGAACAGATTGCGCGCACCCACCGCCAGCTCCAGGTCCTTGGTCAGCTGGTAGCCCACATCCAGGTCGGTGATCCAGCGCGCCTTGTACTCGCGGTCCAGTGAGCGGTCGTTGGCGGCGTTGACCTCGCGCCACGAGCCATAGCGCGTCAGCCCCAGGTTGACCCGGTAACGGTCCAGCCGCCAGTTGCCGCCCAGGATCAGCTTGGTGTGCGGCTGCACCTCGGTGAGCAGGTTGCGGGCCTGGCGGTCCATCAGCGTGTAGGGGGCGCCGAGAATGTTCACGCTTTGCTTGTAATCGAGGATCTCGGTGTCGTTCCAGTTGAACGCTGCGGTCCACTTCACGGTGCCGGCGCTGCCTAGATCCTGGTCGTAGCTGCCCACCAGGTCCAGGCCCTTGGTGCGGGTGTCGGCGCCGTTGGTGAAGTACTGTCCGCCGGAGGTCGAGTCGATGCCGTTGTCCAGCAACGCCTGCGTGACTTCCGGGCCGAGCAGGGTGCCGGTGAGGGTGATGCGGTCGCGCACGTTGATCAGGTAGGCATCGGCGGTGAAGGCCAGGCGGTCGGTGGGTTGCCAGGTCAGGCCGAGGCTGTAGTTGGTGGATTTTTCAGGCTTGAGCGCTTCGGCCCCCAAGGCCTTGGCCGCCGCCGAGTCCACCGGCAGTACGCCGTAGTTGATCGACTGATACACGCCATCGACCACCCCGTAGGTGGTGGAGCGCGCGCTGAACAGGCTGTTGGCCAGTGATGGTGCACGGAAGCCGTTGCTCACCGTAGCCCGCAGTGCCAGTTCCGGGGTGAACTCGTAGCGGGTGGTGAGCTTGCCGCTGCGGGTGGCGCCGATGCCGCGGTCGTAGTGCTCGTAGCGCACAGCCGCGCCCCAGTACCACTGTGGCAACGGGTTGAAGCCCACATCCAGGTAGCCGGCGTAGCTGTTGCGGCTGGCGCTGGTGGCCTCGGCCGGGGAGATGCCGTTGGTCACCTGGGCGCCGGAGGCGGCGCAGTTGCCTGGGGTGGGGCAGTAACCGCCGTCGGCCCAACTGGCCCAGTCGCCGGCTTGCACCTGGTAGGTGTCGCGGCGCTGTTCAAGGCCCCACGAGAAGTCCAGCGGCTTGCTCAGCCCCACCTCGAAGCTGCGGTGCAGGTCGAGGTTGCTGGTCAGTTGCGAGCTGACCCAGGTGCCGGACTCGAAGTGGTTGGGGGTGGCCTCGCCCAGCGACGGGTTCTGGTTGTTCCAGGTGCCCTGGGCGGCTTCGTTGCGCCCGTAGGTGCTCGACAGGTCCCAGTTCCATTCCCCGGCCAGGCCCTTGGCACCGAACGCGGCCTGGTAGTCGTGCTCTTCGATGTACCAGGTGGGCGTGTAGCCCGACGGTCGCCCATTGGGCCCGGTGGTGATGGTGTTGGCGATGGTCGGCAGACGGAAATTCTGGCCCTGCTCGGCCTTGCGGTACGACCAGGTGCTGAACGAATACAGGGTCAGGTCGTCTTGCAGGGGCAGCTCGGCGTTGTAGCCCAGGGTCAGCAGGTTGATCTTCGGCGTGCCGTAGCCGCCGTAGGTGACCTTGCCGGCGCGGTCCAGCGCTTCGGCCTGGCTGTAGCCGTTGGCGCTGGCCTTGTTGTCGTCGTTCTGGCTGCGCGCATCCAGCGCCAGCTGCAGGATGCCGTCACGGCCGATCTCGAAACCCTTGTTCAGGCTTTGCTGCACGGTCTGTTTCTTGCCGTCGTAGCCTTGGCCGGCCGTGGTCACGGCGGTGCCGCTGGTGTCGGCCTTGAGGATCACGTTGATCACCCCGGCGATGGCGTCCGAGCCGTATTGGGCAGCGGCGCCGTCGCGCAGCACCTCGACATGGTCGATGGCGCTGATGGGGATCAGGTCCAGGTCGCTGGGCGCGGCACCGGCGTTGATGCCGCTGATGTTCAGGGTGGCGCTGGTGTGGCGGCGCTTGCCGTTGACCAGCACCAGCACCTGGGCGGCGTTGAGCCCGCGCAGGTTCGGCGCGCGGGCCATGCCGCTGGCGTCCCAGCCGGTCTTTTCCGGCAGGGTGAGCGAGGGCACGCTGGCGCTCAGGGCTTCCATCAGGCCGGGCTTGCCGGTTTCCTGCAATTGCTTGGCGCTGATCACGTCGATCGGCACGGGGCTTGTGGTGACGGTGCGCTTCTCGGCGCCACGGTTGCCGGTGACGATCACCGTGCCCAGGGCCTGGTCACTGGGCTCATCGGCCAGTGTCGGGGTAGTTTGCAGCCCCGCGGCGAGGGCCACGGGGAGTAACGAGGCAGAGGTAAAGACTTGCTTCATGCACGCAGTTCCTTGTTGGGCGGGATGGCGCGCTCAGGGCGCCTTGGCCGCGATCGCGTCGATTTCCACCAGCGCGCCCGGCAACGGCAGGGCCACCACCTGCAAGGCGGTGCGGGTCGGGGTGCGGGGTTGATCGGCGGTGGCGAAGAACCCGGTGTAGGCCGCTTGCAGTCCGGCGAAATCGAGGTTGCCGCCATTGGCCGGATCGCCCACCAGGAACACCCGCAACTGGACGATGTCGCCCAGGTCCAGGCCTTGGCTCTGCAAGGCTGCGCGCAGTTTTTTCAGCACCGAACGGGCCTGTGTTTCGGTATTACCCAGGGCCGCGACGCTGCCCTTGGGCGCCTTGGGGTCTGCTACATCCGGCAGGGTGCCGCTGATGAAGGTCAGCTGGCTGCCGGCCGGCACCGTGACCAGTTGCGAGATGGGGAAGTTCGAGCTAGGTGGCGCGACGCGCTTGATGCCGTCGGCGTGGGCGTTCAGGGTCAGGGACATGAGCACTCCGGCAAGCAGAAGAAGACGAGGCATGGGTAGGATTCCTGCAGGGTCAGGCGGCAGCGCCGCGGGTGGTCTGGCTGGCGTGTTGGGCGATCAGGCTGACCACGCGGCGGGCAGATTCGGCGGCGCTGTTCTGCCAGATGCCCACCCCGCCATGGGCCAAGGCGTCACTGGCGAGCCAGGTACGGCCCTGGGGCTGGTTGAGCCGGTCGTAGCCGGGCTGGGCGACTTCGTCGTGGACGATCCAAGGCGCCTCGCTGAAGGGGATCTTCGACCAGTTCACCACCACCGGCCGGGCGAGTTTCTGGCTGTGACCGGGGTGCAGCGATTCCACCGCCTGGCGCGACGAGGCAATCTGCGCGGCCAATGGCTTGGCGGCGAACTGCTGGGCCACGCCACCGGTGTTGTAGGTGGCCACCAGCACACCCTGGGCGCTGTTGAGACGATCACTGGGGTACCACAGGGTGCGCGCCTCGTGGTTGATGTAGCTGAGGCCGCCGTAGATCTGAAAATCCGTTTCCCAGAACCGCGGCGACTGCCAGGCCACCTTGTTGGCCTTGTCGCCTTCGGCGCTGGCGATGGCTTGCTTGAACGGCGCGTCGAAGTTGTTCGGCAACTTGGCCAGCAGCGGCAAGGGCAGGGTAACGATGGCGTAGTCGGCCTGTTCGACGTGCTGCTGGCCGCTCTTGCGATCACGCCACACTACCTTGGCGCCGGTTTCGCCGGTTTCGACCCCGAGCACCTCGGCGCCCAGGCGTACGCTGTCCTGGACCTGGCGGTAGAAGGCCTTGGGGATCTGGTCCATGCCGCCCACTGGCTGGAACATGGTCGAGGAAAACTCGGGGATCTCGTCGAACACCAGCGGCAGTAGCAGGTTGCTGTCCAGCAACTGATCGAGCGGCACGGGTTGGCGCTGGATCGGCGTCTGGTCGCCGGCGCCGGCGAAGCGGGTGTAGCCGGCGCGCACCGAGCCGCGGTACTGCTGTTGGCTGTCGAGGTCACCGTAGACCTTGAGGAAGTCCAGCAGCGCCTTGCGCTGGCCACTGTTGAGTTCGGCATCCAGGCTGTTGCGGCTGACGCTGCGCGCCAGCAGTTCGCTGAAATGCCCACGGGTGTCGTTGACCGCCTGGCGCAGCAGCAGCGGTGGACGGGCAAGGTCGGGTTGGGCCAGGGCATTGCGGCTGCTGTTGACCAGCACTTGCAACTCCACGCCCAGTTCGCGGCAGTAACCCAGGATGGTCAGGTGATGGCTGGGCAGGCGCGCGGCGCCGGCGTTGAAGAACTGGCCCTGGTCGAATTCCACGCGCTGCGTGGTGCCGTCGTTGTGTTCGATGCGGTCGCCCTGGCGCAGGGTCCAGACCCGGCCGCCGACCCGCTCGCGGGCCTCCAGCACGGTCACGTTGAAGCCTGCCTTGCGCAACTCGTAGGCCGACACCAGCCCGGAAATACCGGCGCCGACAATCACCACGCGCTTGCCATTGCCACCGTTGGCGGCCAGTTGCAGGGGTTCGAAGGTGGCGGCCAGGGCGTTCTGCCCCAGCGCGCCCAGTGCCGCTGAATAGCCGCCGATGGCGGCGAGGCGGGCGATCAGATCTCTACGGGACAATCCCATGTCGCGGTCTCCGAGAAGTTGGGTTCGGATGTGCGCAACAGGGCAGGCGGACGCATGGCGAGGCCCGACGACGGTTGGCACGAATCCATTTGCCTCCGCCAGGTCGGGGTCGGTTTACAGAACTTAATGGTCTTTACGGGGGTTGTGAAAGGCTTTTTTGTTCTAAGTTAATTATGTAATTTGATAATTATGTTTGTTTTGTTAAATGCGTATTTTGTATTTTGTGGTGTGTTTTTCATTCATTTGGCGGCAACACGAAAAGGCCCCTTCGCGGGGCAAGCCCGCTCCCACGCGATGCACAACGGTCGTGCTTTTCGTGGGAGCGGGCTTGCCCCGCGAAGGGGCCGTTGCCGTTATGAAGATCTAGGCCGTACGCGCGCTACGCTCACCTTCCCGCAGCGCAACCAGCGCCTTGATCCGCGGAATCAACTCCTGCCCATACTCCACCGCATCGCGCAACTGATCGAACCCCCGGAACAAGAAGGTACTCACCCCCAGCTCGTAATACGCGTGCGCAGCCTCGGCCACCTGATCCGGCGTGCCCACCAGCGAGGTGGAGTTGCCCGCACCGCCGCCGAGCGCGGCGATCTCGGTCCACAGCCGGGTGTCGTGCACCTTGCCGGCCAGCTGCACCAGCCGTTCGGAACCCACGTTGCTCTTGCCGAAGTTCTTCTCGCGGCGGTTGCCCTGGCGGATACCGATACGCTGCTTGGCATCGGCCAGAATGCGCTCGGCGCGGGCCCAGGCTTCGTCCTCGGTGGCGCCGAGGATCGGGCGCAGCGACAGGCTGAAGCGGATGTGCTTCTCGCGCCCGTAGCGGGCGGCGGCCTTGCGGACCTTGGCAATCCGCTCGCGCACCTGCTCCAGCGGCTCGCCCCACATCATGTACACGTCGGCGTGCTTGGCGGCGACCTCCACGGCGGCGTCGGAGGCGCCGGAGAAGTAGATCGGCAGCTTGCCCACCGGTTTGACCAGGGTCAGGTTGTCTTCCACCCGGTAATGTTCACCCTGGTGGTCGAAGGGTTCGGTCTGGGTCCAGGTGTTGCGCAGTACCTCCAGGTACTCGTCGGTGCGGGCGTAGCGGGCGTCCTTGTCGAGAAAGTCACCGTCGCGCTGCAGGTCGCCGCTGTCGCCGCCGGTGATCACGTTGATCGAGGCGCGGCCACGGCTGAGCTGGTCGAGGGTGGCGAACTGGCGGGCGGCGAAGGTCGGCGCCTGGAAGCCTGGGCGGTGCGCCACCAGCAGGCCGATGCGCTCGGTGAGTGCGGCCACGTAGCTGGCCAGGATCATCGAGTCTGGCGCGCTGGTGTTGACGGCCAGCAGCGCCTTGTCGAAACCGCCGTATTCCTGGGCCTGGGAGAACGCCTTGATGAATTCCAGGTCTACCAGCGGGCCGCGCGGGGCCTGGGATTCGCTGCCTTCCTGGGGGCCGATGAGGCCGATGAATTCGAGAGTCATGGAGCAAAATTCCTTTTCTGGGGGTATGGGCGGGCTGGGGCTGCGAAGCCGCCCAGGCGGTCTCAAGCCACTGCGCTTTGTTCGCGGCGCAAGGTATTGCGGTTGGCCGGCACATCGAGCCCGAAGTTGGCGCGCAGGGTGTCGCCTGCGTACTCGCCGCGTACCAGCCCACGCGCCTGCAACAGCGGCACCACCAGCTCGGTGAAGTACTGCAGGCCATCGGGCAGCAGCTGGTTGATGATGAAACCGTCGGCGGCGCCGTGCTCGAACCAGTCCTGCAGGGCGTTGGCCACTTGCTCGGGGGTACCGACGAAGTCGCGGCGCGGGCGCGAGAAGCGCAGGGCCAGTTCGCGCAGGGTCAGTTGTTCGTCCCGGGCCAGCTGCTTGAGCTGGTCGGCGGTGCCTTTGTGGCTGTTGTCGCCCAGGGTGCCCAGGTCGGGGAAGGGCGCGTCCAGCGCGTGCTGGCTGAAGTCGTAGTCGTTGAACGGGCGGCCCAGGGCGACGATGGCATCCTCGATGCTCACCAGCTCCACGGCCTGCTGGTAGCGGCGTTCCACTTCCTCCTCGTCACGCCCGACGATGGGGCGGATGCCCGGCAGGATAAACAGTTGCTCAGGGTCGCGGCCATGCTTGGCAGCGCGCTGTTTGAGGTCCTGATAGTAGGCGCGGGCGTCGCTGAACGACTCGGGGCTGACGAAGATCGCATCGGCGTTCTGCGCGGCGAAGTTGCGTCCGTCCTCGGACACTCCGGCCTGGAAGATCAGCGGCTGGCCCTGGGGCGAGCGCTGGATGTTCAGCGGGCCTTTGACCTTGAAGAACTCGCCCTGGTGGCCGAGGGTGTGCAGTTTGTCCGGGGCAAAAAACTCGCCGGTGTGTTTGTCGCGGGTGAAGGCATCATCCTCCCACGAATCCCACAGGCCCTTGACCACCTCGACGTGCTCGCGGGCGATGCGGTAGCGCACGGCATGCGGCGGGTGCTCGGCCTTACCGAAGTTGTCGGCAGTGCCTGATAACCACGAGGTGACCACGTTCCAGCCGGCACGCCCACCGCTGATCAGGTCCAGCGAGGCGAACTGGCGCGCGACCTGGAACGGTTCGGTGTAGCTGACCGTGACCGTGGCCACAAGACCAATGTGCGAGGTGACTGCGGCCAGGGCCGAAAGAATGGTCAACGGCTCGAAGCGGTTGAGGTAGTGGGGGCTGGAGCGGGCGTGGATGTGCAGGCTGTCGGCGATGAAGGCGAAGTCGAATTTGGCGGCCTCGGCCAGTTGTGCCTGCTGCTTGTAGAAGCCGAAGTTCACACTGGCATCGGCCAGCGCTTCGGGGTGGCGCCATTCGCCCCAGCCGTGGCCGACACCGTGGATCATCGCGCCGAGTTTGATTTGTCGCTTGCTCATGGGGAGTCCTTCTGCAATCAGGTGATGGAGGCCTCCGCCGGGTGTGGGGTCGGACTGGTAAAGGGGACGTTAGCGTGGGGGAGAGGGGGTTGTGAAAGGCTTTGTGGTTCTAAGCTAATTATGCATAAGTATTATTTGATGAATTATTTAATATGCATTATTTTTTGTTTTCGCCTGATGCTGTCATAGGCTTCGCCAGCTCCCGTAATATCCGGTGTGAACCTTGTGGGAGCTTGCGATAGGGCCGTCAGAGCAAATCAGGGGATCCGCCTTTACACCGCCACCGGCAACACACTGCGCGAATGCCCCGGGATCGCCGCAATCAACTCCCGGGTATAGGCACTGGCCGGACGGCTGAACACCTCCAGCGCCGGCCCTTGCTCCACCACCTGCCCGCGCTGCAGCACCAGCACCTGATCGGCCATGCTGGCCACCACCGCCAGATCATGCGACACCAGCACATAGGCGATCCCCAGCTCGCGCTGCAACTCATCGAGCAGCGCGAGGATCTGCGCCTGCACCGACACATCCAGCGCGCTCACCGGCTCGTCCAGCAGCAACACGTGCGGCTCCAGCGCCAGGGCCCGGGCGATCGCCACCCGCTGGCGCTGCCCACCGGACAACTCCCGCGGCAGGCGGTCGAGAAAGTGCACTGGCAACTGCACCCGGGCGATCAGTTCGCGCGCCTTGCGCTCCAGGGCCTGGCCCTTGAGCACACCAAACGCCACCAGCGGCTCGACGATGCTGTCGAACACCGTGAAGCGCGGATCGAGCGCGGCGAAGGGGTTTTGCTGCACCAGCTGGATGCGCCGGCGCAGTGGCCTGAACTGGCGCCAGCTGTAGTGGGTGACGTCCTGCCCTGCAAACTCCACACGGCCCTGGCTGGGCGTCTCCAGCCCCAGGGCGATGCGCAGCGCGGTGCTCTTGCCCGAGCCCGACTCACCGACGATGGCCAGGGTCTGGCCTGCTTTGACCTCCAGGCTCAGGTCGTGCAGGGCAGTGAAGTGGGCGTCCTTGCCCGGCAGCGCAAAGCGCTTGCCGACGTTGCTCAGACGCAGCAGCGGCGTTTCTCCCTGGGCCGTGTTCGGTCGCTGGCGTGGCACGAAGGCGGGCGCAGCGGCGAGCAGGTCGCGGGTGTAGGGCTGTGGCGTGCCCCACAGCACCTGACGCGGCGAGGCATGCTCCACCAACTCGCCGCGCTTCATCACCAGCAGGCGGTCGGCGCGGTCGCAGGCCATCCCCAGGTCGTGGGTGATGATCAGCAGCGAGATGCCGCGCTCGGCCACCAGCCGTTGCAGGTGGTCGAGGATGCGCCGTTGCACGGTCACATCCAGCGCGCTGGTGGGCTCGTCGGCGATGATCAGGCGCGGATCGCCGGCCAGGGCGATGGCGATCAGCACCCGCTGGCGCATGCCGCCAGACAGCTCGTGGGGGTATTGGCGGGCGCGCAGGGCCGGGTCGTCCAGGCCCACTTGGGTCAGCAGCTCCAGCACATCGGCGTCCAGCCCCGGATAACGCCGGCCGCGGGCCAGCAGCAGGGCTTCGGCGATCTGCCGGCCGATGCGCAGGGTGGGGTTGAGGCTGACCATCGGGTCTTGCGGTACCAGGCCAACGGTACGCCCGCGCAGTTGGCGTCGGGCCTGCTCGTTGGCCTGCGCCACATCCACCCCGGCGACCAACAGTTGGCCCTGATCGATCCGCGCATTGCCCGGCAGCAGGCCGAGCAGGGCATTGGCCAGGGTCGACTTGCCCGAGCCGGACTCGCCGACGATGGCCAGGGTTTCGCCCTGGTTCAGGCTGAACGACAGTTGGCGTACGGCTTCGGTACGCTGCCCGGCGAAGTGGTAGCTGACACTGAGGTCGCGGACCTCGATCAACGCAGGCTGGCTCATCGGGCATGCTCCTCGACGCTGCGCGCCAGGTGGTTGAGGCTGAACACCACGGCCACCACGAACAATCCCGGCAACAGGGATACCCACGGGGCGGTGATGAGGAAGTGGCGGCCATTGGCGATCAGCGTGCCCCATTCGGCCGCCGGTGGCGCAGCGCCAAAGCCGAGAAAGCTCAGGCCCGCGGTGGCGAGGATGGCCGCGCCGAAGTCCAGGGTGGCGAGCACCGCCACCGGGCCCCAGGCATTGGGCAGTACATGGCGCAGCAGCGTGCGCGCCCAGCTGGCGCCGCCCAGGCGCGCGGCCTCGACATAGGGCAGGGTCTTGATGCGCAGCACCTCGGCGCGGGTGGTGCGGGCAAAGCCGGGGATGATACCGACGCCTACGGCAATGGCCACCGGCACCGTGCCGAAGCCGATGGCGGTGACGATCGCCAGGGCCAGCAACAGACCGGGCAGGGCCAGCAGCACGTCGATCAGGCGCATCAACGCGGCGTCCACGCGCCCGCCGGCAAAGCCGGCCAGCACGCCCAGGCCCAGGCCGCCGGCCAGGGCGATGGCCACCGCCAGCAGCGCGGCCTGCACGCTCAAGCGTGCGCCGTAGACCACCCGGGTGTACAGGTCGCGGCCCAACTCGTCGGTGCCGAACCAGTGCACAAGGCTCGGCGCGCTGAGTTTGTCGGCGGGGGAGGTGGCGTACGGGTCGAAGCTGGTCAGCAGTTGTGGAGCCAGCGCGCTCAGCAGAGCGAACAGCACTACCAGCAAGGCCAGGCTGAAACCGGGGCGGTGCAGCAGCGGGGCCACGGCCTCGTGCAGGCGTTGCCAGCGCGTGCGGCGCTGCCATTGCTGTGGAGCCGTTGAGGGGACTGGATGATAGAGGCGAGTATCGGAAGTCATATCAGCTCACCTTGGCGGTATGGGTGATGCGTGGGTCGAGGTACGGGTACAGCAGATCGACAATCAGGTTCACCACCACGAAGGCTGCCGCCGACACCGCGACGATGGCCAGCACCACCGGAATGTCCTGGCGCAGCACGGCTTCCTGGGCCAGGCGGCCGACGCCGTTGCGCGAGAAGATGGTCTCCACCAGCACCGCACCGGATACCGTGTTGCCCACCTGCAGGCCGACCAGCGTGAGCAGCGGCAGCGCCGCGTTGCGCAAACCGTGCCGCGCCTGCACCTGCGCCCGGCTCAGGCCCTTGGCGAAGGCGGTGGCGATGTACGGCTCCTGCCACACGCCCTGGAAGCCCCGTTGCAGCACCTGGGCGTACACCGCAGCGCTGGGAATGGCCAGGGTCACGGCCGGCAGCACCAGGCTGGCAACGCCCTGGCTGCCGGTGGCCGGGAACCAGCCCAGGCCAAAGGCGAACACCTGGATCAGCAGTAGTCCCATCCAGAACACTGGCACCGAAAAGCCCAGCGACGGCAGGCGGGTCAGCGCGGTCTTGAGCGGGCGCCATTGCAGGTAGGCGGTCAGGTAGGCAAGGCCCACGCCACCCAGCAACGACAGCACGATCGCCAGGCCCGCCAGCGACAGGGTCTGCGGCAGGCGCTCGGCCAGCAGCGCGGTGACCGGCCGGCCCAGCGAAAGTGACTGGCCCAGGTCGCCGTGCACGGCGCGCCAGAGCAGGTCGAAATACTGCTCGAACAGGCCCTTGTCCAACCCGTAGTAGGCGCGGGCCTTGGCCAGGTCTTCGGGCGACAGGCCGTCGGCCTCCATGCCGGAGGCGCTGAGCATGATCGCCAGGGTGTCGCCCGGCAGCAGGTAGAGGATGAAATAGCTGATGGTGTACGCGCCCCACAGCACCAGCAGCGCCTGGCCGATGCGGCCGATCAGGTAGCGCTTCATGGCTGGCCGACCTGGATGTCACTGAGGAAGGCGAAGCCTTCGGCGGTCCAGCGGAAGTCCCTGACCCGTGGTGCGGTGGCGGCCTGCCAGACCCGTTCGTATAGCGGGAACGCTGCGGCCTCGTCCACCAGCAGGTCCTGCAACTGGCCGTAGGCGGCGGCGCGCTGCGGGTCGGCGGTGGCGGTGATGCCGCTGTCGAACAGCGCCTGGACCTTGGGCAGGGTGTGCGGCTCGTAGCTGTTGGTGGCCAGGGTTGCGCTGTTGGCCGCGCGCGGGTCGAGGATGGTCTGCAGGATGATCGGGTCGGCGCGGGTCATGTAGGTGGACGTCAGGTCGTAGTTGCCGGAAGTGTTGCCGGCCACCCACTCGGCGCGGGTCAGTACATTGAGCTTGAGGTCGATGCCGACTTTGCGCAGTTGGTCCTGCACCAGCACATCGCCTGCGCTTTCGGCGGGGGTGAGGTTGTAGCGCAAGGTCAGGCGCTGGCCGTTCTTCTGCCGGTAGCCGTCCTCGCCCTTGTGCCAGCCGGCGGCTTCGAGCAGTTGCTCGGCGCCCTTGGGGTCATAGGCCAGCTTGTCGGCCTGGGCCTTGAAGTACGGCGTGGTCACGTCGTACACCCCGCTCACCACCGGGAACTCGGCGTTGTACACGGTGTGCGCATAGCTGGTGCGGTCGATGGCTTTCTGCAGGGCCAGGCGCACCTGGCGGTCGCCCAGCAGGCGGTTGTTGCGGGTATTGGGGTAGAGGTTGAGCGCAGGCCCCGGCAGCGACCGGCTCTGGATGGTCGCGCCCTTGGATTGGAACAGCTTGAGGTCGACCTCCGAGAACGGGTTGCGCGGCCACAGGATGTCGGCCTTGCCTTGCAGGAACAGGCCGTTGCGCACGCTTTCTTCGGGGATGTAGCTCACCTCGACGGTGTCCAGGTGGGCGGCGCCCTGGTTGCGCACGTTGGCCGAGGCCCAGGCGTAGTCCGCGCGTTTGACCAGCTTGGCGCCGACTTCCGGAGTGTAGTGTTCGAGCACGAACGGGCCGGTGCCGATGATCTTGCCCAGCGAGCGCTCCTGGGCGGTCAGCTTGTACGAGGCCGGGGCGAGGATCGCCAGGTTGGTGGTCGAGGTGGCTTGCAGGAAGCCTGCGTTGGGCTTGGACAGCACCAGGCGCACGGTAAAGTCGTCAATCACTTCGGCGTGATCGTAACCGGCCAGGTAGGTGGCGCCGAAGGTGGCGGGGAGTTGTGTGGCGAAGGCCTTGTTGCTGTCGAAGGCGGTCTTCACGGCATGTGCGTCGAAGCGCTCGCCGTTGCTGAACGTGACGTCCTGGCGCAGGTGGAAGGTGTAGCTCAGCGCATCGCTGCCGATCTCCCAGCTTTTGGCCAGCCACGGGATGATGCGCCCGGTGTCCGGGTCCTGGTCGGTGAGCGACTCGGCGACGTTGCGCAGCAGCACGCGGTGTTCCAGCCAGTAGACCTGGAACGGGTCGACGCTGACCAGGGTGGTGTTGTCGCCCCAGAAGGCGATGTTGAGGGTCTTGCTGGCGCTGCTGTTGTCGCCGGGGGAGCAGGCGGACAAGGCCAGGGCCAGGGAACTGAGGGCGAGCAGGCGGTGTAGTGGGGGCATGGGGTGGTCCTTGATCAAGATGGAGTTCGCCTGTGCCGGCTCTTTCGGGCAAGCCCGCGAAGAGGCCGGTACTGGCAGCAGATGCCTTCAGTCAATCCTGGTAATCCCGCCCCTCCCGATCCAGCTGGCGAATCAGCGCATCCCAATGCCGCTGGATCCCCTCACCCTGGCCATCGGAAAACCGCTTGGACTGCTCATGCACCTTGGCGATCGCCGCCGGCGCCGCATGTAGCAGCTGATCATTGCCCCCGGCCTGGGCCGCCACCTGGATGTTGCAGGCCCGCTCCAGCCCGTGCAGCTCGCGGAAGGCGTGCTCCACGCTGACCCCGCCCGTGAGCAGCCCGTGGTTGCGCAGAATCAGGATGTTGCTCGCGCCCAGGTTGGCCACCAGCCGCTCTTGCTCGTCCAGGTCCAGCGCCACGCCTTCGTAGTCGTGGTACACCACGCGGCTGTAGTAGGCCAGGGCGTGCTGGGAGATCGGCAGCAGGCCATCGCGCTGGGCCGACACCGCCGCGCCATCGCGGGTGTGGGTGTGCAGTACCGCCTTGAGGTCGGGGCGGGCGCGGTGGATGGCGCTGTGGATCACGTAGCCGGCCTGGTTGATGCCCAGCCCCAGCGGGTCGTCGATGATCGTGCCGTCGACATCCACCTTGACCAGGTTGGAGGCGGTGATTTCATCGAACAGCAAGCCGAAGGCGTTGATCAGGAAATGCTCCTCCGGCCCCGGTACGCGGGCCGAGAAGTGCGTGTAGATATGGTCAGTCCAGCGAAACAGCGCGGCCAGGCGGTAGGCGGCGGCCAGCTTGACGCGTACTTCCCATTCCTCGGCGCTGACCCGTTGGCGAACGCTCTGGGCGGTATTGCTGGTGACGGCAGACAGTGAAGTCATGGTGTGTTCTCCGGTGATCAGTAGCCGCGCGCGGTATCGACCAGGTTGGCCAGGGGCGCCTGCTCGCGGTAGCGGTGGAAGTTGGCGATGAAGGCGTCGAGGAAGGCCGGGTAACCGTCCTCGGAAATGGCCGAGGTGTGCGGTGACAGGAACACCCGTGGGTGGTGGTACAGCGCATGGCCCGCCGGCAGCGGCTCGGGCTCGGTGACATCGAGGCTGGCGCGACCGATCAGGCCGCTGTCCAGCGCGTCGAGCAGCGCCTCCTGATCGAGCAGGCCGCCCCGGGCGATATTGATCAGGTGCAACCCGGGGCGGGCATGGGCCAGCACCTGGCGGTCGATCAGCCCGCGGGTGGCGGGGGTCAGCGGGGCGGCCAGCACCAGGTGGTCGCTGCCGGCGAACAGTTCACGCAGATCGGCCGCACGCTCCACGCCGGGAATCTTGGCGATGGGTTGGCCGGGGCGGCTCAGGGCCAGCACCCGCAGGCCGAGGGCCTGCGCCTTGCGCGCCAGGCTCTGGCCGATGCTGCCAAAGCCGAGAATGCCCAGGGTGCGGCCACGTACCGGGGCCAGCGGAGTCAGGCGCCAGTCGGCGTCCTTGACCCACAGCCCCGGCAGTTGCTTGGCGGCGGCGAACACCAGGGCCAGGGCGAACTCGGCCACGTGCTCGGCGTTGGCGCCCTTGCCGCTGGTGACCGGCGGGCCCTGGAACACCCAGTCGGGGTAGAAGTCGATGCCCGAGGACACCAGTTGCACCCACTTCAGGTTCCAGGGCCAGCCCGGCGGTGGGCTGTCGACCCGCTGCCCGCGAATGTTCACCGGGCGCAGGATGAACACATCGGCGGGCACATCGATGTTCAGTTGGCCGAAGGGAATATCCACCACTTCGTGGTCCACCAGCCGTTCGCGCAGGGCCTGGTTGGCCTGGGCGTCCAGCTGGCTGGCGATGATCGAATGGCTCATGCGACTAGCTCCGTCAATGCGTTGCGGCCGACCTGGCCGAACACCACGTCGTCCTGGGGTGTGTGGATGCGGCTGCACAGCACGTCGCGGTAATGCCGCTCCAGTGGGTTGCGCCGCGAAAGGCCCGGGTTGCCGGCGGCCTCGATGGCCAGCTCGACGGCCTGGATGGCGTTGGCGCTGACCAGGTGCTTGATCTGCCCGGCATGACTTGGGGCGATGTGCCCGGCAGCGGCTGAATCGAGCAGGCTCTGGTTGGCGAACAGCAGGGTGTCGATGCGCCCGAGCACGTCCTGGAAGCGTGGCAGGCTGGCCAGCGGTGCGCCGAGGTTGGACGGCGTGCGCTCGGTAAGAAAGCGCGCCAGCCAGTCCCGTGCAGCACGGGCCACGCCGTCGTACACCGCTGGCAGCAGCACGGCCATCCACAGCAGCCCCTCGCCATCGAGTTCGGCGCGCGGTGCGCTGGCGGGGCTGACGCTGACGGCGTGGTCGAGGGGGATCAGCACGTCGTCGAAACGCACTTCGTGGCTGCACGTGGCGCGCATGCCCAGGTGGTCCCAGTCGTCGATGATGCGGATGCCGGGGGTGTCGCGGTGCACCAGGAAACCACCGACCAGCGGGTCGCTGTCATCGCTGCGGCCCCATACCAGGTACCAGCTCAGGCCGTGGCTGCCGGTGGAGTAGATCTTGCGCCCGCTCAGGCGCCAGCCTTCGGCGGTGCGCCTTGCCACGGTGGCCGGCAGCCCGCCACGGGCCGGGGTGCCCAGCTCGGGCTCGACACGCAGGGCATTGATCAGGGCACCGTGGCGCACGGCGTCGTCGGCCACGCGCTGGCGCAGGTGGGCGGGCCAGCGGGTGTCATCCTGCAGGCGAAAGTGTTGCAGGTACTGCATCACCAGGATCAGCGCGGTGGCCGGGTCGCCCTTGCCGACCGCGCCGATCACCCGGCGCGCGGTGGCCAGGTCCGCGCCGCCGCCACCGAGGGCGCGGGGCACGGTGAGGCCCAGCAGGCCGTGGCGCTGCAGCAGGTCGAAGTTGTCTTTGGGAAACTGCGCGCTGCGATCGTAGCGCTCGGCGTTGGCCGCAAGGGCCTCGGTGAGCTCGGCCAGGGCGCTGTCGGAAGGGTGACTCATGGGGGTTCATCCCTGAATGACGGTGTGTGGCTAAGACCGTATTCGTATGGATGAAGGCTGTAAAAGTCTTTTTGGTTCTATGCTAATTATCAGTTTTCAGAATTTATTTTTTATTTTTATATGCGAGTTTCGCATTTAGAGGGGTGTTGCCTGTATCGCAGGCTTCTCCAGCTCCCACAGGATTGTGCAGGCCTTGAAGACACTCGCTGGTGAAGCCTGCGATAAGGCCCTCAACCCAACAACCGATGCCCCGCCACCTCACCAAACAGCTCCACCGGCCCCTGCAAATTCCCTAGGTAACGCGGATGGAACAGCCACAGATCCACCTGCGGCTTGAAGTCGCTCACATTCAGCACCTCCAGCGCATCGCGGTGCCGGCTGGCCATCAGCAGGGGCTCGGGCACCAGCCCCAGGCCTTGCCCGTTGGCCACCAGCCCCAGTTGCAGCTCGGTGCCGAAGGTCTCCAGGTTGATCGACAGGCTCAGTCCCTGTTCGCTCAGCGCCCGCTGTAAGCCTGCGCGAAAACCGCAGCCATCGGGGTTGAGCACCCAGCCACGGGTGTAGCAGTCGCGCAACTTGTAGTTGCGTTTGCCGGCACTGCCCTTGGCGGCCACCACCTTGAGCGGCATGCGCGCGATGGACTGGCTGGCGATGCCCTCGGGGAAGATCTTGCCCGGCGGGAACAGCGCAGCGGCGGCGTCCAGCTCGCCGTTCTCCATGCGCGCGATCAGGCTGCTGCCCCAGCCGCTGCTGACCTGGGTGCGCAGTTGCGGGTAGGCCTCGCGGATCTGCGCCAGGGCGTCGAGCAGCACCACATCGCCCAGCGTCTGCGGCACGCCCAGGCGCAGGGTGCCGGAGGGGGCGCCGTCGTTGGCCACCAGTTCGCGCAGCGAGTCGATCTCGCGCAGGATCGCCTTGCACTGCTCGTACACCCGCAGGCCCATGGGCGTGGGCTTGAGCGGCTTGGTGTTGCGGTCGAGCAGGGTGGCGCCGAGGTCTTCCTCGAAGTTCTGCACCCGGCGGGTGATGGCCGGTTGGGTGAGTTGCAGGGCCTCGGCGGCGAGGTTGGTCGACTGGCAACGAATGACCGCCACGAAGGCGTCCATGTCATCGATTTTCATGTTCGGTGCTCACGCAAGAGAACGGAAAAAATAAGGTATTAGCATAATCTTGGTTCTATGTAATGCCATACATTCTTGCAGGAGATCACCCATGCGCTATCGCGCAGAGAACTGATTTCGCTAGCGCGCCGCGTACCCTGTGGCAGCGGCTTTAGCCGCGAAGCAGACAACGCGGTGTATGGCACCGGCTACGCCGGTGTTCGCGGCTAAAGCCGCGCCTACAGGTATTCTGTAAATTTGCATATTAGGTTATTCCTAAAATCAATTTTTGTAATTAAGCACTTCTCGCTACAGTCGCAGCTCCCGGGCCGCAAGACGCCGCCCGCCACGACACCGAGGAGCGCCATGTCCATCCGTTCGAAGTTGCTGACCCTTGCCGCCGCCGTGCTGCTGGCCAGCCAGGCTGCCGCCAGCGAGCGCCTGACCCTGCGTATCGGCGACCAGAAAGGCAACATGCGCGCCCAACTGGAGGCCGCCGACGCCCTGCGCGATTTGCCCTATGACATTCACTGGGCTGAATTTCCCGCCGCCGCACCGCTGGCCGAGGCGCTCAATGCCGGCGCCATCGACGCCGGCATCATCGGCGATGCGCCGTTGCTCTTCGTGCTGGCTTCGGGGGCGCCGGTCAAGGCCATCGCGGTGGACAAGTCCGACCCCTATGGCACCGCGCTGCTGGTGCGTCCGGACGCTCAACTGCGCAGCGCCGCCGACCTCAAGGGCAAGCGCATTGCCACCGGGCGCGGCTCGATCGGGCATC
>NZ_LUVY01000026.1:0-33977 GCF_002992185.1 Pseudomonas sp. LLC-1
GGGTGCTGGTGAACGGCCGCGGTCTATCCAGCGGTAACAGCTTCCTCGCGGCCACCGACAAGGCCCTGGATGAACCCGCCCGACGCGCCGCGCTGCAGGACTACCTCAACCGCCTGGCCGGCGCCCAGGTGTGGGCCAACCAGCACCTGGACAGCTACTCCAAGACCCTGGCCGCGATCATCGGTTTCCCCGAAGACGCCGCGCGCCTGCAATTCGAGCGGCGCCAGCTGCGCTGGCAGGTGATTGACCCACGCACCGTGGCCGAACAGCAGGAAACCGCCGACTTCTACCAGGCCCACGGCCTGATGAACCAACGCCTCGACGTGGCCCCGACCTTCGCCACCGGCTTTACCGTGCCGACCAACGCCAAGCTGGCCGCGCAACCCTGACCCGGAGATCTATCCCATGAGCTTTAAACCCCTGCGCCGTGTAGCGCTGGCGCTGCTGGCCAGCGCCTTGTTGCCGAGCCTTGCCCATGCTGAACAGACCCTGCGCATCGGCTACCAGAAATCTTCGACCCTGCTGACCCTGCTCAAGGCCCGCGGCACCCTCGAACAGCGCCTGCTAGCCGAGGGCATCCGCATTAGCTGGCACGAATTCCCCAGCGGCCTGCCGCTGCTGGAGGCGCTGAACCTGGGTAATGTCGACCTGTCCGCGGACGTGGCAGACACCGTGCCGGTGTTCACCCAGGCCGCCGGCGCCAAGCTCACCTACTTTGCCCGGGAAACCCCGTCACCTACGGCCCAGGCGATCCTGGTGCCGGTAGACTCACCGCTCAAGACACTGGCTGACCTCAAGGGCAAGCGTGTGGCGGTGCCCAAAGCTGCCGGAAGCCACTACCTGCTGATCCAGGCTTTGGCCAAGGCCGGGCTGACCTTCAAGGACATCACCCCGGCCTACCTGATTCCCGCCGACGGCCGAGCCGCCTTCGAGAACCACAAGGTCGATGCCTGGGTGACCTGGGACCCGTACGTGGCCAGTGCCCAGCGCCAGCAGAACGCGCGTATCCTGGCCGATGGCAGCGAGCTGGCCAGCTACCAGCGCTACTACCTGGCCGGCAGCGACTATGCCAAGGCCCACCCCGAGGTGCTGCAGCAGGTGTACCTGGCTCTGCGCGAGGCAGGTGCCTGGACCAAGGCCAATCCGGCGGAGGCTGCGCGTATTCTCGGCCCGTTGTGGGGCAACCTGGACAGCGCCACGGTTCAGCAGGCCAACGCCCGGCGCAGTTATGACGTGCAGCCGGTAAAGCTGGACAACCTGGCTGAGCAGCAGCGCATCGCCGATGCGTTCTATCGCGAGGGGCTGCTGCCAAAGGCGGTGGATGCCAGCGCGGTGAGCCTGTATGAGCCGGCACAGAACTAGCCATTGTTCTTAGGTCAGGCGTCACCGAGCTGAAGGCTGTGGCAACAATGGGGTGTCGCGAATATCCGCGAGCGTGGCGGCGCCGGAGAGCTGCATGACGATGCGCAGTTCCTGTTCGAGCTGTTCAAGTACTGCTTGCACGCCTTGCCAGCCATTGAGCGCCAGGCCGTAAAGGACCGGGCGCCCGACGGCAACCAGATCGGCCCCAGCCGCAACGGCCTTGAACACGTCCAGTCCGCGCCGGATACCACTGTCAAAAATGAGTGGGACCCGGCCGCAGACTTCATCCGCGACCCGCTGTAGCGAGTCGATGGCCGCTGGCGAGCCATCGAGCTGGCGACCGCCGTGGTTGGAGACTTGAATCGCATCGACGCCGTGCTGGAGTACTGCGCGCGCATCCGCCTGGGTGGTTACGCCTTTGACGATCAAGGGCAAGCCGGAAGTGTATCTACGGACAAAATCCAGGCTGTCGAGGCCGATGCTGCTATTGAATGTCAGGTCGATATCCCGGTTGCGGCCCTCGCTGTCGAGAAAGTTGCCGGGTGTCGGCAAGCGCAGGGCATTGCGGCGATCCTGCTCCCGATTGCCACCGGCTGTAACGTCTGCGGTCAGCACGATAGCCTTGTATCCAGCAGCCTTGGCGCGTTGCAGCAGCTCGCGGTTGAAGCCGCTGTCTCGGGTCAGGTAACACTGGAACCACTTGTCACCTTGGCTGGCAGCAGCGATCTGCTCCAGATTCTGCGTTGCAACGGTGCTGACGCCCAACAGGGTTCCATAGGCGGCGGCT
The DNA here is from genome assembly GCF_002992185.1 of Pseudomonas sp. LLC-1. Lineage (NCBI taxonomy): Bacteria > Pseudomonadati > Pseudomonadota > Gammaproteobacteria > Pseudomonadales > Pseudomonadaceae > Pseudomonas > Pseudomonas sp. LLC-1. The sequence goes on from NZ_LUVY01000026.1 coordinate 2,150, forward strand.
CCACGTGCTGTTGCAGACTCTGCCGATGGGTGAACCAGGCCGTGGGCCGCCATTGCGCTAACCATGATCGGCGCCCTCAGTTGGCTGCCGAATACCTGGGTCTGCAGGTTCTGCACGGTCTTGCCACTGAGGATGCGCTGGTCGACGAAGTATCTTGAGAAGGCGTTGCGGTTTTCCCGCAAGGTCTGCTCATCTCCGGCACCGCGGGTGATGTAGTCGAATGCTGCGCGTGGAATGATGCCAGCGGCAAGATCTTCCAGTTCCAGCAAGTTGAAGAAAGTCGGGGACGGTTGTTGCATCTGTCCTCCTGCAGGGAGAGTGTCTGGCATGCAGGAACTGCAGGCCAAGCGCGCAGGTTGCTGTTGGGCAGCCTGCGCATGTGGTCAGAAGTCGTAGGCGATTTTGCTGTACCAGAATCCGCCGCCTGGATGGAAAGGGGGGGATCCGTAGTTGTACTTGTAGGCAGCCTGGGTGATGCCGTTGTTGTCGGGGCGCACGTTGAACAGGTTGGTGCCGCCGATGCTGAGCGTCAGGCTGTCGAAAAGCACGTAGGACAGGTCGAGGTCGGTGATCCACTTGGCGCCAAATGAACGATCATTGGCCGCATTCTGTTGCCAGGTCTCGACCTTGCCGTAGCGGGTGGTTTGCAGGTTGGCGGCGAAGTTTCCAAGTGTCCAGTTAGCGCCCAGTATCCATTTGCTTCGCGGGGTGGCCGCCACCAGCAAACCCTCTGCGGCGTGACCAACGACACTGATGCCCGCGTTCTGCAGTGCGGCCGGTGTACCGCGGCTGCCTTCGACGGTCGTCTTGTTGTAGTTGAAGGCCGCGCTCCAGCGCACATCGCCCCAGGCGCCGAACTGGCTGCTGTGATCCGCTACCAGGTCGATGCCACGAGTACGGGTATCGAAGGCGTTGGTGTAGTAACTGACCCAGGTATTGCGTGCCACGCCGACGGATTCGAGGATGTCGCCGATCGCGCCGTTGCCGTTGCTGCGGTCATACAGGTTTTCACTGAGCAGGATGCGGTCGTCGATGTCGATCACATAGGCGTCGGCGGTGAAGCTGGTACGCGCAGTTGGCTGCCAGGTGATACCAAGCCCTGCGTTACGCGATTTCTCTGGTTTCAGATCCGTTGCGCCCAAGGCTTGAGCTACCTGGCTGTCCGGCGTTGCGGTGTAACGCAGGGCGGGTACCGCGTTGCCATTGGCATCAGCCGCCGTACGGTTGTCGGTTACGGTGTAGCCGAGCTGGGTCAGAGAGGGCGCTCGGAAGCCGGAACCCAGCGTACCGCGGACGGCAACCTGGTCAGTAAGCTCGTAGCGGGAGTTCAGCTTGAAGCTGTAGGTGTTTTCCTTGATATCGTCATAATGCTCGGCGCGCCCGGCGAGGCCGACGTACCAACGTTGGGTGAGATCGAAGCCAAGATCCAGGTAGGCTGCAAAGTTGTTGCGTTTCAGATCGGCCTCGTCTTGCGGCCGGATGGCCAGCACGCCTTGGGCGCCCGTTGAAGGTTGGGCACCATTGGCGACATATAGCTGGCTGCCCACCGGGAAGGTGTAGGGGCCAACGCTGTAGGCGCGTGGGTCATTCCCGGCAAATGTCCTGAAGCGCTCCCAGCGGTGCTCCAGTCCAACGGACACTTGGGTGGGGACGGACACACCGAAAAGCCCATCGAAGTGGCGCGTGATGTCCAGGTTGTTGACCCACTGCTCGAACTGCAAGGTCGCCAGGTCATCCCACTTGGTCGGGGACTGCGGGCCATAGGTCGGGTTGGCAGTCAGGTCGCTGGCATGCTCGATCTTGTCCCGGCCATAGGTGGTGGACAGGTCCCAGTCCCACTCTGCCGCGTTGCCTTTACCCCCGAACAGGAACTGATAGTCGGTGTCCTTGAGGTTGTTCAAGGGGTAGTAGCCGTCCGGAAACAGCTCCGGGATCGATGCCCCGCCGTTGGCCGCGCGCAACTGGTTGTTCGCTTCGGTCTTGCGCTCGCCATAGGTGGCATAGGAGTAGAGCTTGAGGTCGTCGGCCAATGGCAGCTCGGCGTTGTAGGCCAGATTGAATGCTTTCAGATCCGGGTCGCCATTCTTGGTGCTCACATGATCCCAGGTTGCCTGACGATCATCCTCGAAAAACGCGCGAACGCTGTCTGGCGACTTCCCGACCCAGGTGGCGGTACCGCGTTTGCGGGCATCTGCAGACAGGTGCAGGAAGCCCCCATCACCCAGCTCGAAGCCATGATCGGCAGCGCTCTTGATGGTTTCACCCTGGCCCGAGAACAATTGACCGTAGCTGGCCTCGGCATGACCACCAGAAGCATTGCTCTTGAGGATGATGTTGATGACCCCGGCTACTGCGTCCGAGCCGTATTGGGCAGCGGCGCTGTCCTTGAGCACCTCGATATGGTCGACGGCACTGACCGGGATCATGTCGATGTCGACAGCGTTGGCGCCACTGGTGTCGATACTGCCATTGGCGGGGGCGGCGCCGTTATGCCGACGTTTGCCGTTGACCAGTACCAGCGTGTAGGCCGGCCCAAGGCCGCGATTGCTGAGCGGGCGAACTTGCGAGTTGACCCCGGCGATGTTGGTGCCGAAGTTGAATGATGGCAGCAATTTGGATATGGCTTCCGACAGTTCCGCCCTACCGGTCTTGAGCAGCTGCTCGCTGTTGATGATGTCGATGGGCGTTGGGCTGTCGGCGACCGTACGCTGCTGCCCACGCAGGCCAGTGGAAATAACCGAGACGGTGTCGAGCCGGGTCTCCTCCTGCTCGGCTGCCTGCACGGAGAATTGCGGCAGCGCCAGGCAGGCGACGAGTGCTGTCAGCCCTGATCGCAGTCGAAAGGGCGGGCGTTGGTTCATGTTGAGCTTTCCTTGTGTTGGCAAGCGGCAATCAGGGGCCGCGTTTTGTTAAGCCAGCACTGGCCCTTGGTGCGGGTACAGGATGCTTGGTTCCGATATATTGGGAGGTGTTGTATAGCGGGTGGGTAGGTCTGAGCGTGGGGGCGTTGGCATGCAGCGTTGGTCTCTCATCACGGGTGTAGGGGCAGATCGCAGCGCCGATCGCTTTAGCGCCCCAGCGTGATGAGGTGGCCGTGTAAGACCGTATTATTATATTTTTCCTTTGTAAAAGTTTTTTTTGTTCTAAGCTAATTATTACTATTTCTGATTTATTTTTGCTTTCAATATGCAAATTTATCATTTTAAGCTTTTAGATGACTGGCCTTCCATGGCCCAGGGCAAAGTCGCAGCGGCCTTATCTTGCTTCCTGTACCCGCGGCCACGGCTGGTAAATGGCCTAAACGTGGGCGCAGGCCTCACCTTCGTCGCCTCCGGTGTTTCGATTGCGGCTTTGAGTCAGAGATAGTGGGTGGGGGAAAGCGGCGGGGCTTTGGATGAGCCCCGCGTTGTCAACTTGGGTGGGGGGCACGCTGCTCAGCAACCTGTAGGGTATTCGCTCCATGGCTCTCGGCCGGTAACCATCGCCCATAAAGGGGCGACTGTGGGGCGATCAACTACCCAGTGCAAATTCAATTCCGGCCTCGATATGAATCGCGGTTGAATCGAAACCAGGTAGAGCAAGCTTGTCGCTCTCCAGGATCAGGCAGATTTCCGTACAACCAAAAATGACAGCGTCCGCGCCTTCGGCTTTGGCCTGCTCGATCAGAGATAAAAGTACTGCTCTCGATTCGTCGCGTACGATCCCCAGGCTGAGTTCGTTGAAAATGATGTCGTGTATCTGGCCTCGACCCGAACTATCGGGAACGAGCACTTCAATACCATGCTTTTGCATGCGGGCTGGGTAGAAGCCATTTTCCATGGTGTATCGGGTCGCGATCAGCAACGGTCTCTTGTGTCCGGCGAGCTTGAGGCGATCCGCTACGACATCGACGATGTGGATGAAGGGGAGCGAGGTGGCTGCCATGACAGCATCCGCTACCAGGTGCATGGTCACAGCACAGATCATCACGCAATCAGCGCCCGCGTTTTCCAGGCTTCGAGCCACTTCAGCAAGTTGGCTCCCGGCTTGTGCCCATTCGCCAGCTTTCTGCTTGTCGACAATGGTCTGAAAATCCACCGAATGCAGCAGCACCTGGGCCGAGTGCAGGCCGCCCAGCCGTTGGTTGATACCTCGATTCAACTCCCGGTAGTACACCGCAGAGCCCTCGTAGCTCATTCCACCGATAAGACCAATCTTGCGCACTTTACACCCCTCAGGAAGCTGCTTTCGACGACCAGATAGCAGGCACTGCCCGCTCGGATCGTCTGGAGTGTATGCTGTGTGCGCCTTCTTCAATAATGAATAATCAGCATAGTTGATTCTCAGTATGAGAAACCTTGACCTTGATTCACTGCAAATATTCAAAGCCGTGGTGGACTACGGCAGCATCACAAACGCGGCAGCCCAGCTTAATCGCGTGCAATCGAATATCACCACGCGGGTAAAGAACCTGGAGGAGCGCTTGGGTGTGGCACTCTTTCATCGCCAGAGTGGGAAGCTGACGCCTTCCGATGAAGGACTACTGCTGTATCAATATGCTGAGAAGTTGCTTCGCCTTTCCATAGAGGCAGAAACCGCTCTCAAGCGCGGCACCCTGCAGGGCGTGCTTCGGATCGGCACGCTTGAAAGTACCGCTGCCGCCAGGCTTGCTCCGCTGCTGTCCAGCTATCACGAACGCTTTCCAGATGTTCAGATCGAGTTGGTATCTGGCTCAACGGACGCACTGATTGCACAGGTTCATCGCGGTGATATCGAAGCCGCATTTATCTCGGACCCATTCACCGTTGCCGGACTGGATTGCCAAGAGGTCTTCGTGGAGGAACTGGCGCTCGTCGTCGCCAAGAACAGCCCAATCGTCAATGCGCGTGCACTCCAAGGAGCGACCATCATCGCGTTTGCCAGGGGCTGCTCGTTCAGGCGCATTCTGGAAAGCTGGCTTCAAACCTGTGAAATCGTGCCCACCAGGGTGCTCGAACTCGCGTCCTATCATGCGATAGCAGCGTGTGTAGCCGCCGGGACGGGGGTGGCAATCATGCCGCAGTCAGTGCTCAAAGCGGTACACGTGGAAAGCTTGGTCAGGGTGCTCCCCTTGCCCCCAAAGGTTGCTCGGGTTCGAACTCATCTGGTCTGGCGCAACGGGCATGAATCGCGCGTATTGCAGTCTGTTCGGGATGAGTTGGCCAGGCACCGAAGGGCCTCATAGCAGGAAAACGTTTCTCTGCGGTCGAAGGCCCTTTCCGTAAGCATCAGCCGTGGGTCGGATCGCGACGGATAAATCTCGACCGTCGCTGCAAGCTTTCAGACTTCCGTCTGCTCCGCCATCCCCAGGCAATGCGCTCCGATCAAGTGCTAACCAACAACCCACGTAGCAGCAACTTGAGCGCGTCTGTCGCACTCCTGAAGCGTGCAGATGCTTGATCCCCGTCGGCGATCCAGAAGCTGGCTTCAGACAAGCTGCCATAGATCAGCGAAGCCAACGCCTCGGAGTCCATTTCAGCTACCACGCCTTGCGCGATGAGGCTGTCGATCAAGTGCTGCATGGATTTGACGCAATGACGCTGTGCTTCTGGTGACGCATCCCCCAGTACGGCTCTGGCATCCCGCAGCACCAGGCGCTGGATTTCAGGTTCCAGCGCCATCTGCAGATACGCCTCGCAGCGTCCGTGAAAACCGTCCCACGCGTTTTCGGCGTTATCGGAGATTGCTTGCAGCCGCGCATCCATCTCCGAATCGATCTGCTCGACGACTGCCGCAAGCAACCCTTTCTTATCGCCAAAGTGGTGATAAAGCGCGCCACGGGTAAGGCCTGCCTGTGCAGTCAGGTCGTCCATCGATGTTTCGGCATAACCCTTTTCACTGAAAACCCTTCGGGCTGCGGCCAGTAAAGCCGCTCGGGTTTCTTCCATCTCGGCACGGGTGCGGCGAGCCATTTGCTCTCTCCTTACATACGAGCTGCATGATTATTTACATACGCGGTGTATGAATATACGATCTTATTCATACGCCGCGTATGTATTTTCCACCTCAACGCATTTGACGTGCAAGCTGGTTTCAAGGAGATCCACATGGCCACACCTTACCGAGAACTGTTCAACGCGCCTGGCAGCAGGGCGTTCTCCCTGGCTGGCCTGCTTGCCCGGATACCGCTGCCGATGACGGGTATTGGCATCATCACGATGCTGTCCCAACTGCGAGGCAGCTATGCGCTGGCGGGCATGGTTTCAGCAACATTCGTGCTTGCCTACGCGCTGCTCTCACCCCAGGTATCAAGGCTGGTAGACCTGAAAGGGCAGCGCAAGGTGTTGCCTTTCGCTACCGCAACAAGTGTTATCGGGCTATTGGTGCTGGCCGCCAGCGCGAAGTGGCAGGCGCCAGACTGGAGCCTGTTCATCGGCGCGTTGCTGGCCGGTTTCATGCCGAGCATCTCGGCCATGGTGCGGGCCCGTTGGACAGCGCTCTATCGAGGCCAACCACAGTTGTCGACGGCGTACTCGCTGGAGACGGTCTTTGACGAAGTCTCCTTCATCCTTGGGCCGCCGCTGGCAATCGGGCTCTCCATCATGGTTTTGCCCCAAGCTGCTCTGTTGATAGCGGCAGCGTTGCTGCTGCTCGGGGTGGTCGCGTTACTGGTTCAGCGAACTACCGAGCCTGCGGTCGAGGCTCAGCCCTTTTCTTCAGCCCGCCCTCGCTCTGTCATCCGATTGTCGAGCGTACGGCTGTTGACGTTGCTGTTAATGGTCATTGGCGTCATCGTCGGCACCGTGGATATCGTCAGTGTGGCGTTTGCCGAGCAATTGAACCGCCCGGCAGCAGTCAGTGGTGTGTTGTCGGTTTATGCCGTGGGCTCCTGCGTGTCAGGGTTGTTGTTCGGAGCCCTTCGGCCGAAATTTCCTCTGCACCGTCAGCTGCTGGTGGCCGCGTTGGCGACGGGCGTGACAACGTTGCCCCTGGTGGCCGTGAACAGTATTCCTGGACTTGCTGTTGCAATGCTGGCGGCTGGGCTGTTCTTCGCCCCTACCATGATCGTGGCGATGACGCTGCTGGAGCGCCAGGTGCCCGAACGGCAAGTGACAGAGGGTATGACCTGGCTGCTTGCCGGGCTGAATGTCGGGGTTGCGCTGGGGGCAGCCGGGGCCGGTCGTATAGTCGACGCCGCCGGTGTGCAGTGGGGATTTGCCTTGGCGCTGGCAGCAGGCATCGCCGTAGCCGTGGTGGCGTTTCGGGCATCGAGCCATAGCCATGCCGAAGCGGTTGCGCGCCTGATTGACGCGCACCTTACGTCCTGACGATCGTTTCAAGCTGCGGTCGCCACGACTGGCCTGGCCTCGCCAATCAGGATGTCTTCAAAAAACGCCCCGACGGGTTCGGTAGGGTGGCACAGCTGTATTTCCAGTACCCATACCACCTCGCTAGGGACGATCTCTACCTCGGCCAGTTTGTCCTGCCCATACAGCACATGGGGGAAATCGGCGATGCGGTGCCCGGCCAGGTTGCGCTCAAGCTGCCAGCCTTTGGCCTGGGCACTGCGCTCGGCGAAGTCATACAGTTCGCGCCCCGTCAGCCCACGCCCCCAGGCCTGACGGGTTTCGTCGAACACCTCATGCAATGCCTTGACGCAGGCGTGGTGCAGCGCGTGCTCGCCGAACACGAAGGTGTCGCCATAGTCACCTTCGTAGCCATCCCAGACCGGGCCGACGTCGACCACGACGATATCCGTAGTACGTAATACGCGTTGCAGATCAATACCTTGCCGCGGGGTACGTACGGTGTCATCGCCGAAGCGGATGTAGGTGGGGTGCCAGGTGTGCGACGCACCCATGGCCTGCAGGGTTTGCGCGGCCATTTCAAGCGCCTGGGCAGTGGTCATGCCGACCTGCAGTTGACTGGCTATCGCGGCCACGGACCGTACCGACTGCTCTCGGGCTGCAAGCATGCCGTCCAGCGAATAGCGTGGGCCGACCTTTTCCAGCTCTGGGTGCAGTGTGCTGGCCGATGAGGCCTGCGCTGCCGGTGTGCCACTGGCGACAAAGGCTTCAGCGACAAAACGATGGGGGTGTACGCCTGCGGCAATACAATGTTCGCGGGCCTGGCTGATCATTGTGGCATTGCCGCAGGCGTAGACCTGGGTATCGTCCCAGCGATGCGGGTGGGCCAGCGCCGCCTGCTGCACTCGCGCCTGGTCCGAGCGTACCGGGTACCAGCGAAAGTGTGGGTGCGCACGGCTGGCTTGTTCGAGAAAGTCATGGTCGTAGAAGTCCGCTTGCGATGAACCGCCCCAATACAACGTGACCTCGGCATCGCGGGCCAGGGCAGTGAGCAGCAAAGGCTTGATGCCGGCATAACCTGTGCCGGTGGCGAACAGCACCAACGGGCGTTGGTCCTCGTGTTGCCAGGTGCAGGCGCCCAGTGGGCCTTCGAGCGTTACTGAAGCGCCTGCCTGCAGGGTGGGCAGCACGCCTTCGGTGAACAGGCCACCGCTGACCTTGCGAATGTGAAACACCAGTTGCCCCTGTTCCTGTACCGGCAGGTTGGCAATGGAGAAACAGCGGCTGTCGCCATTGCCCAGCTGGAACCGCACATACTGGCCGGCCCGAACATCCAGTGGCTGGGCAGGCTGCAGCACGAGCTCGACGATATCCGTGCTCAGCGCGCGCTGGCCAACCACCTGGGCGTGGACTTCCAGTGCCGGGGTATCGAGTGACCAGCCGGGTATCTCCAGGCGCATGTCGCTGCAGGCGTGGCTCTGGCACAGCAGCATCTCGTCGGCAGCCAGGGGATAGGAGGGGGCCGGTGTGTCCGCATCTCGCTGCTTGTCGTGATACTGCCCCGACACTACCTTGACCTTGCACGAGCCACAGGCGCCACGGCGGCAGGAGAAGGGTACCGGCAGGCCACTGGCAAGCATGGCATCGAGCAGCAATTCGTGGCTGGCTTCGAACGTTTTGCCCGAGGGCGACAATTCAATGACGTGGCGGCTTTGCATGAACACCTCGGCTCAAATGGAGCTTCGATTGTTGCTATAGTCCAGGACCAGCAGAACCTCCAGATTTGGATAATTCACATGGTCCAGCTTCGTAAATGGCAACCGCTGCTCAAGCTCGACGGGGCGCAAGCTTCGTACCGGCAGATTGTCGAGGGGCTGGTGGCCGCGATCAGTGAGGGTCGCCTGCGCCCTGGCACGCCCTTGCCGGGCACGCGGGAGATGGCGCAATTGCTGAACGTCAACCGCAAGACGGTGATCCTGGCCTATGAGGAAGCCGAAACCAAAGGCTGGCTGCAAAGCGTGCAGCGCCGGGGCACCTTTGTCAGCCAGCAGCTGGCGGCCAGTGCGCGAGCCGAGCCGGATGCCACCCGGCGCTTTGCCCTGGCGCTGCCCGAGGAACCCGCCGTTGCCTACTTTGCGGCGAACGAGCAGGCCGCCGCGCAGCAGGGGCGGCCAGATGCGTTGTTTTTCGACAACGGTGCGTGTGACCACCGCCTGCTGCCGCAGGCTGTACTGCACCGCTATTACCGCAATGCCTTGCGCAGCAGTTTCACCAGCAACAGCGTGCGCCACGGCAGTGAATGCAGCAGCCGCTACCTGCGCAGCGCCCTGGCTGACATGCTGCGGCACAATCGCAGCCTGAACGTTGGCGCCGAGCATATCTGCCTGACACAGGGGGTGCAGATGTCGTTGTCGCTGGTGGCCAGCGTGTTGCTCAAGCCGGGTGATGTTGTGCTGGTCGAGCGCCTGAGTTATCCGCCTGCGTGGGAGATCTTCCGTCAGCTGGGTGCCCGGCTGGTCACCGTGGAACTGGACCATGAGGGCTGCCGGGTCGATCAGCTCGATACCCTGTGCCGGCAGCACAAGGTACGGATGATGTACATCACGCCCCATCACCAGTTCCCCACCACGGTCAGCCTGCCGGCCGGGCGCCGGCAGCAGTTGCTGGAGCTGGCACGCCAGCACGACTTTTGCGTGGTCGAGGAAGACTACGACTACGAATACCACTTCTCCGGGCGGCCCTACCTGCCTTTGGCCAGCGACCGCCAGCAGCGGCATGTGATCTACATCGGCACGATGTCCAAGCCCTTGGGCAGCACGTTTCGCTGCAGTTACATCGTGGCGCCCGTGGAGGTGATTGCCGTGCTGGAGCGCCGGGCGACACTGACCTTGGGGCAGGGCGATGCGGTGATGCAGCGTATGCTGGCGGACTTGATCAATGAGGGCGAGTTGAAGAAGCACTTGCGCCGGGTCAACCGCGAGTACCGCCGACGCCGGGAGACCCTGTTGGCGTGCTTGCACGAAGCGTTTGGCGAGCACATTCGCGTACAGGAGCCGGAAGGGGGCCTGGCGCTGTGGGTGCGCTTTGCCGACGAAATCAATGTGGATGAATTGGTCGAGAAAGCGCTGGAGCTGGACCTTGTGGTACGCAGTGGGAGGCAGTTTTCCCCGTTTGGCCATGCCGAGAACGCCCTGCGCCTGGGGTTTGCTTCGCTGGATGTGGATGAGATCCGGCTGGCCACGCAACGTTTGGCGCAGGCCGCACAGCGGCCCCCTTGTTGAGCCGCTATCGACGCCGCCACACCTCGCCTTGCTCGCTGACCACCCAAGGCCTGTCCGCCGCATCGATCAGCACCCCGCCAACCCAACGCGGTGCGGGGTGGCTATCGAGCCAGTGCACCTTCCCGGCAAGCACCTGTTCGGCAAGCGGGGTCAGCTGCAACTGCCGCTGTGCCCAGGCTTCTCCGGGGCCTTCCAGCAGTAATGGCTGCGGCCCATGGATCAGGGGCTGCAGCAGGACATGGAACATCATGTCGCCCAAGTAAGGCAGGGGATCATCCTGCATCATCAACTGGCCAAATACGCGCCCGGCCGCCATCTCGCCGCGTGACGCCAGCGCACGCAGCAACAGGCGTTCGGTAAGGCTCAAACCGTCGATCGCCCCCGGCAGCTCTTGCAGCTGGCGCGCCAGTGCCCGACCCAGCAGTGGCAAGGCCGGATGCTGGCGGCCAGCCAGGCGTGCCCAGGCCTGTGGGTCTGGTGCGGTGTAGGCCGCCCATGCCTGGCGCGCCAGGGCCAGTGCATCCTCGCCCAGTGGGCGACGTTGTGGCCACAGCCAGGCCAGCAGGTCGGGGGCCAGTTGGCCGATGCCGATGAAGCGCTCGATACCGGGCACCTGGTCAATTTCGATCAGCTCCAGCCGACGGGGCAGGCCGGGCAGGCTGGCGAGCACGCGAATCAGGAACAGTTGGTCGTAGGCGTCGGCCTCGCACCACAGCACGATCTGGCTGTCGTGGCTCAGCCCGGCCAATGCATTGCGCTGTACCGCCTGGCGCTGCTCAAGGTCTTGTGGGGTCAGCTTGAACGCCTGCTGCACGTAGGCACCCCGCACCTGCCAGTACTGTGCCTCGGGCAATGCCGGTACCGGCCCCATGACCATCGGGTCTTCGAACATCTGGAAGGCGCCGGTAAACCCGGCGGTGCGCAAGCTGTGGGCGATGTCGTTGCCACAGCGCCAATGCTGTACGGCAGCCTCGTCATCCGCAGAAAAACCGGGATGGCGCGCGGCGAACGCCACGGCATCGGCATGGGCCTTGAGCCTGGGCCAGCTGGCGAATCCGGCCTCGCGGGCGACCAGCCATTGGGTATCGGCAAGCCGGTAGTCGGGGCCGGGCAGGCCAAGCGTGCGTAATTGCTCGCGGGTGTCGTCGGCTTCGTGGTTTTTCAGTGCAGTCAGCAAGCGCTTGGCGCGTTTGCGCAAGGCAGGCAGGTCGAGCAGGCCGTGGTGGCGGGATGCATTGATGGCGGGCATGCCAACTCCTTTGGGGCTCGGTCCGCCGACAAGCCGGGAGCTGGTACGAAAATGTAGGGGTGCATGGCTCGGGCAACCCCTTCGCGCGGACCGCAGGCGCAGCCGGCGCCCAAGCCCTGACTTTAACGGTGTAGCGCACCGGGTTGCAAACGATAGTTTACCCATGCCGTGTGGCACGCCTTATAGTGGCGGGCTTTTCCAGGTTCAAGTCAAAGGAATGGCCACTATGCGTGTACGAACCCTGCTTGCGGCAATCGCTGCCAGCGTTGCCCTGTCTTCGGCGTTAGCCGCACCAGGCCAGCCAGTGCCTACGGCTGATGAACGCATTTCTGTGCAGGTCGAGGGCGCCGGGCCAGACGTTATCCTGATCCCTGGGTTGGCCTCATCGCGTGAGGTATGGGCAGGGCTCGCCAGTGCGCTGCGCCAGCAGCACCGCCTGCATCTGGTGCAGGTTGCAGGTTTTGCCGGCGCGCCTGCCGTGCCCGCTGCGCAGGGGCGCGTGGCAGCTCCCGTGGCCGAGGCAGTCGCAGACTATATCCGCAGCCAGCACCTGAAGGCACCGGCCATCATTGGTCATTCGCTGGGCGGCGAGGTTGCGCTGATGCTCGGCGCGCGTCACCCCGAGCAGGTGGGGCGGCTGATGGTGGTCGACGCGCTGCCGTTCTACACGCTATTGATCGATCCGGCGGCAACCGCTGAAACGGCAGCACCACAGGCTGGCGCCTTGCGCGAGGCGATGTTGGCGGCACCGGCAGCGCAGGCCGAAACGATGCAGCGGGCAGCCATCGACCGGTTGGCCAAGACCGCAGCGGCCAGGCCGGCACTGGTCGATGCAGCGCTGCGCTCGGACCGCAAGACGGTAGCCGATGCCACCCATGAACTGATGACCACCGACTTGCGCCCGGAACTCGGCCGTATCCAGGCACCGGTAGAGGTCGTGTATGCCTATGACCCGCTGTATGGCATACCTGCGGCCCGTGTCGATGCAACCTTCGCTGATGCCTATGCCGGCACGCGGGGCATCAGTTTCAAGCGGATCGACGGCAGCTTCCACTTCGTCATGCTGGATCAACCCCAGGCGTTCGCTGAGGCTGTGGTCGACTTCCTCGGGCGTTGAGGCTGGCCTGTTCGCAATCTGTTCGGTTACCGCCCATAACCGCCTCCAGGCACCTCAAGCCTGCGCCGGCACCTCCGATAGCAGCACACCCACCGTCGAATCATCGACCAGAAGTGGTGCCAACCAGGAGTACTGCCCGCATGCTTGCCAACCTGAAGATACGTACCGGAATGTTCTGGGTATTGTCGCTGTTCAGCCTGACCTTGCTGTTTTCTACCGTGAGCGCCTGGTGGGCAGCGGTGGGCAGTGACCAGCAGATCACCGAACTGGACCAGACCGCACACCAGTCGGACCGGTTGAACAATGCGTTGCTCATGGCGATTCGTTCCAGTGCCAATGTGTCCTCGGGTTTCATCGAGCAGCTGGGTGGCCATGACGAGAGCGCAGGCAAGCGCATGGCGCTGTCGGTCGAGCTGAACGACAAGAGCCAGAAGCTGGTCGACGAATTTGTCGAAAACGCGCGCGAGGCCGCCCTTCGCACACTGGCCATCGAGCTGCAGGTTACCTTTGCCGAGTACGCCAAGGCAGTGGCCGGGCAGCGGGAAGCGACCCGCCAGCGCTCGCTGGAGCAGTACTTCAAGGTCAACAGCGACGCCGGCAATGCCATGGGCCGGTTGCAAGCGTTGCGCCAGCAACTGGTTGGCGCACTGAGTGAACGTGGTCAGCAGATCATGCTTGAGTCCGACCGGCGCCTGGCCCGTGCGCAATGGCTGAGCCTGGGCCTGCTGGGTGTGACCTTGCTGTTGGCGGTGCTGTGCTGGGCCTTCATTGCCCAGCGGGTACTGCACCCGTTGCGTGAAGCCGGTCGGCATTTCCAGCGCATTGCCGGTGGCGACCTTAGCGTGCCGGTGCAAGGGCAGGGCACTAACGAGATCGGCCAGCTGTTCCATGAGCTGCAACGCATGCAGCAGAGCCAGCGCGATACCCTTGGGCAAATCGACCACTGCGCCCGGCAGCTGGACGCTGCTGCCACGGCATTGAACGCGGTCACCGAGGAAAGCGCCAACAACCTGCGCCAGCAGGGGCAAGAGCTGGAGCAGGCCGCTACTGCCGTGACCGAAATGACCACCGCTGTGGAGGAGGTTGCACGCAATGCCATCACCACTTCGCAGACCACCAGTGAGTCCAACCAGCTGGCCGCACAAAGCCGTCGTCAGGTCAGTGACAACATCGACGGCACCGAGGCCATGACCCGCGAGATCCAGACCAGCAGTGCGCACCTGGAGCAACTGGTCGGGCAGGTACGGGATATCGGCAAGGTGCTGGAGGTGATCCGCTCGGTGTCCGAGCAAACCAACCTGCTGGCGCTCAATGCGGCCATCGAGGCTGCCCGCGCAGGTGAGGCCGGCCGTGGCTTCGCGGTGGTGGCGGATGAAGTGCGCACATTGGCCTACCGCACACAACAGTCGACCCAGGAGATCGAGCAGATGATCGGCCGCGTGCAGGCCGGTACCGAGGCCGCGGTGGCTTCGATGCAGGCCAGTACCAACCGTGCCCAGTCGACGCTGGATGTGACCCTGGCCTCAGGGCAGGTGCTGGAGGGCATCTACAGTGCGATCGGTGAAATCAACGAGCGCAACCTGGTCATTGCCAGTGCGGCCGAAGAGCAGGCCCAAGTGGCGCGGGAAGTGGACCGTAACTTGCTGAACATTCGCGAGCTGTCGAACCATTCGGCGGCGGGCGCACAGCAAACCAGCGAAGCGAGCAAGGCGCTGTCGGGGTTGGTCGGGCAGATGACAGCGCTGGCGGGTAGGTTCAGGTTGTAAAGTCAGGCATCAGGCCACGCCCGCAAGTAACATTAAAACAAGGTTAAACTTGTTTAACATTGCCGTTGCGGGTTGACTTCGATACTACGCTTGAATAAAGTTCGATCGCCCCGAGAACGGGGCCTTTTCCTATTCACTGAAGAATTCAATGGACACAGTATCTAGTCGCTGCCTGACCGCCGCCGTACGGCCCGGTCAGGCACTTGAACCGGAACACCGGTCCCGACACCCCGGTCGGGCAAGCCGCGCCAGAGCCTGATGCTCCGCCGTGACTTGCCGCCGCCGGTGTTCGCCGGTTGGAGGCAAGCTCATGAACCTCACGTCATTCGTTTCATATCGCCTGCACGCCTGTCCTCTGGCGCTGCGGGCCTGCGCCTGGCCGCCCCGCCAGTACTGCAACCCTGACGACAGCCAGGAGCCCCCAGGTAGGTGGGGGCTGCTGGCGCGCCATCACGCCCGTCATCAGCCCAGAACTTTTCCCTGAATAAAAGATATTGAACGGTATCTTTCCTGCCGAACTTTTTACCTAAAAAGTTCGCGGGGACACTATTGTCCGGCACTTATAAAAAAGGAATACACCATGGACTGCGCGAGTAGAAAGTTCGCTGCCGAAACAACTTCCGACCCTCGGCAGCGGACAGACAACTGTCGGAAAACCCCAGCATTTTTCTGCGACCCGACATGCCTTCGTTCACCGCCTGGGTGAAACGTCTGTGTGTCGTGCCGCCGCAGCGGCAGGAGCACAGCAACATGACTGTCAAACACCGCAACACCCCATCGGCCAACGCCGAACGCCAAACCCGCCTGTCTACCCGCGCCGCCCGTGAAGCGCGTAATGGCCTGGCCGTCACCCTCGCCAACCTGGATGCGACTGAACAGGGCCTGACCGAGCACGAAGCCGCCAAGCGTCTGGAGCGTGATGGTGCCAACCAGGTTGCCCATGACCAGCAACCCCACGCGCTGGTGCAATTGTTCAAGGCCCTGCACAATCCGTTCATCTATGTACTGCTGACCCTGGCCGGGATCAGCTTTGTCACTGACTACTGGCTGCCGGTTCGTGCAGGCGAAACGGACGATGCTGACCTGACCAAAGTCGTCATCATCATGACCATGGTCAGCCTCAGCAGCCTGCTGCGCTTCTGGCAGGAATACCGCTCCAACAAGGCGGCTGACGCGCTCAAGGCAATGGTGCGCACTACCGCCACCGTGCTGCGCCGTGAGCAGGTCGGGCAGGCCCCGCGCCTGCGCGAAGTGCCCATGGACGACCTGGTGGCCGGCGATATCGTGCAGCTTTCTGCCGGCGACATGATCCCCGCTGACATCCGCCTGCTTGAGTCCCGCGACCTGTTCATCAGCCAGGCGGTGCTCACTGGCGAGGCGCTGCCGGTCGAGAAGTACGACACGCTGGGCCACGTTGCGCAAAAGTCCGCCACCGAGCAGGGCGACAGCCAGGGCAACCTGCTAGAGCTGACGAACATCTGCTTCATGGGCACCAACGTGGTCAGCGGCCGTGCCCGCGCAGTGGTGGTCGCCACCGGCCGCCGCACCTATTTCGGCTCGCTGGCCAAGGCCATTGCCGGCTCGCGCAGCCAGACCGCCTTCGACCGTGGGGTGAACAGCGTCAGCAGCCTGCTGATTCGCTTCATGCTGGTGATGGTACCGGTGGTGTTCATGATCAACGGCGTGGTCAAGGGTGACTGGGGGGATGCCTTCCTCTTCGCGCTTGCCGTGGCGGTGGGCCTCACCCCGGAAATGCTACCGATGATCGTCAGCGCCAACCTGGCCAAGGGTGCTGTGGCCATGGCCCGGCGCAAGGTGGTGGTCAAGCGTCTGAACGCTATCCAGAACCTGGGCTCAATGGATGTATTGTGCACTGACAAGACTGGCACGCTTACCCAGGACCGGATCATCCTGGAACACCACGTGCGCTTCGACGGCCAGCGCGACAAGCACATTCTTGAACTGGCGTGGCTCAACAGCCATCACCAAAGCGGTATCCGCAACCTCATGGACCAGGCCGTGCTGCATTTCGCTGGCCAGGACCGTGAGTTCCAGGCGCCCTATGCCTACGCCAAGGTCGACGAACTACCGTTCGATTTCATCCGCCGTCGCCTGTCAGTGGTGGTGAAGAACGCCTTGGGCGATCACCTGTTGGTCAGCAAGGGCGCGGTCGAAGAAATGCTCGCCATCGCCACTCATGTGCAGGAAGGCGGCAGCGTTGTAGCGCTCGATCCGCGCCGCCGCGAGCGCCTGCTGGCCAGCGCCGATGCCTTCAATCAGGATGGCTTCCGGGTGTTGGTGGTCGCCACCCGTGATATCCCGGCGGCCGAAAGCAAGGCGCAATATCACACCGACGACGAGCGCGACCTGGTGATACAGGGTTTCCTGACCTTCCTCGACCCACCCAAGGAAACTGCCGGCCCGGCCATCGCCGCGCTTCGCGACAGGGGCGTGCGGGTGAAGGTGCTGACGGGCGACAACCCGGTGGTCACTTGCAAAGTCTGCCGTGAAGTTGGCCTGGCGCCAGGCCTGCCGTTGCTCGGCGAGGACATCGAGCGGATGGACGACATCACCTTGAAGCGTGAGGTGGGGGCGCGCACCGTTTTTGCCAAGCTCACCCCGCTGCAGAAATCTCGCGTGCTCAAGGCCCTGCAGGGCAATGGTCACACTGTGGGCTTCCTTGGCGATGGCATTAACGATGCTGCAGCCCTGCGTGATGCCGACGTTGGTATCTCGGTGGACAGCGGCACCGACATCGCCAAGGAGTCGGCCGATATCATCCTGCTGGAAAAAAGCCTGATGGTGCTTGAGGAGGGCGTGCTCAAAGGCCGCGAAACCTTTGGCAACATCATGAAGTACCTGTGCATGACGGCCAGTTCCAACTTCGGCAACGTGTTCTCGGTGTTGGTGGCCAGTGCGTTCATTCCGTTCCTGCCGATGCTGGCGATTCACCTGTTGCTGCAGAACCTGATGTACGACTTTTCCCAGCTGTCGCTGCCCTGGGATCGCATGGACAAGGAGTTTCTCAGCGAGCCGCGCAAATGGGACGCCCGCAACATCGGCCGCTTCATGCTGTGGATCGGCCCTACCTCGTCGATCTTCGATATCACCACCTTTGCCCTGATGTGGTACGTGTTCGCCGCCAACAGTGTCGAGATGCAGGCGCTGTTTCAGTCGGGCTGGTTCATTGAGGGCTTGCTGTCACAAACCCTGGTGGTGCACATGCTGCGCACGCGCAAGGTGCCGTTCTTCCAGAGCACTGCTGCGCTGCCGGTGGTGCTGGCGACCGGCCTGGTGATGGCATTGGGGGTCTACATTCCGTTCTCGCCCGTAGGCGCGATGGTCGGCCTGGTGCCGCTGCCGTGGGCGTATTTCCCTTGGCTGGTCGCCACCTTGCTGGGCTACTGCGTGGTCGCCCAAGCCATGAAGGCGCTGTATATCCGCCGTTTTGGGCAGTGGTTCTGAGCCACTCGTGGAGCGCAAGGCATACGTGCAAGTGTTACGTGATTGATGGAGCGGGCTTGCCCGCGAGGGGCTGCACAGCAGCCCCGGTACTACAACTCAGCCTGGCTGCGTCGCCAGGCTGTTGCTGACGTTGCGGCCCAGCACCAACACCGTGACAAAGCCGCAGCCTACCAGCGCCGTGGCCAGGCTCAGCAGCACCGCTGTGCCCATGTGGTCGACCACCTGGCCGCCGAAGAACGAGCCCACGGCAATGATCACCTGGAACATGGCCACGAACAGCGGCATGCCACGCTCGACATCCTTGGGGGCTACGACAAACATCCAGATGTTGGCGCAGGCCGGGAACGCACCGAAGGCGAAGCCCCACAGTGCGATCAGCATCGCGGCGCCGGTCATGCCGGTGGCGAAGTGCGGGAACAGGGCTGTGCTGACGGCGATCATCAACGCGACCAGCATCAGGGTATGGCGCACGCTGCGGTTGGCTGCAAAGCCGGCGAAGATGTTACCCATGAAGCCGGCCACACCATACAGCAGCAACAAGGAGCCGATCGTAGGCCCGTCGAAGCCGGCATTCTGTTTGAAGAACGGTGCAACGTAGGTGTATGCGGCAAAGTGCGCCAGGCCAATCAGCAACACGGCGATCAGGCCGACCCGCGCTTGCGGGTTGATGAACAGCGCCGGCAGGTCACTGATGCGAATGGCCTTTTCCGGCATCAGCCGTGGCAGCAGGAACACTTGCGCCAGCAGCACGGGCACGCCCACCAGCGCGGTCACCAGGAAGGTCATGCGCCAGCCCATCAGGCCACTCAGCCAGGTGCCCACGGGTACACCCACGACGGTTGCCAGGGTTACGCCAGCCATGATGATGGAGTTGGCCTTGGCCACGCCCATGCCGTCAGGTGCCAGTCGGCCGCTGAGGGCGATGGCGGTCGCCCAGAAACCACCAATGCTGACGCCCAGCAGCACGCGGCCGACCAACAACAGGTTGAAGTCGCCGGCATAGGCCACGATCGCGTTGGCGATGATCATGATCAGCGTCAGGCCGATCAGCAGGTAGCGCCGGTCCAGCGCACCCACGCCGACGGAAATCAGGGGCGCGGCCAATGCGGCCATGATGCCGGGCAGGGTCACCATCAGGCCGGCAAGGCCGGCACTGATGCCCAGGTCGCTGGCCACATCGTTGAGCACCCCCACCGGGAGGAACTCACTGGTGACCAGGGCGAAGGCACCCACGGCGACCGAGAGGATTGCCAGCCATTGCTGCAGGACACTCTGTTGACTATGTTCGGGAAGGCCGCGAGGGGCCTGGCGGTTGCTTGGCATGGGGTTCGGTTCCATGAGGGATATCGCCTGTAGCAGGCGCAGGAGCGGGGGGATTTGCAGGGGATTATAGGGACGGCCTTGTCAGGCCGACAGGCAGGCCGCTTGATAGTAAACATCAGCGCAATCGATGAAACACCTGGCGTAGAGCGCTTGTTATCGCTGTGTCGCCGTGCATGGCTGTTTCGGGACGACGCCCCCCAGCACCATCTGGATAACCGTGCGGGTGGCGCGATCAAAGTCCGATTTGTCCGGTTGGGCCACGCCTCTGACCTGCGACATTTGCCAGGCCAGGTTGGTATACGTGCGCGTTGCCGACCAGATGAAGATCATCAGGTGTTCAGGGTCACAGGGCGCCAGGCGGCCATGATCGATCCAGTCGCGCAGGCAGGCAACGTTGCGCCGGGCTTCTTCGTGTAGCAGGTTTTTGCACGCCTCAGGCAGGCGCCTGCCCCCAGAGAGCAGTTCCTGGCTGAACACTGCAGCGCTGAACGGGTGCTCCCGAATGATGCGGATGCGGGCTTTGATATAGGCCCGCAACCCCGCTATCGGGTCGTCGTTCTTTCGCAGTGCTGCCGAGGCCTTCACCAACGGCTCGACAAAACTCATCAGCACCTGGACGTACAGGTTCTCTTTTGTCTGGAAGTAGTAGTAGAGGTTGGCCTTGGGTACCCCGGCACGCTCGGCGATATCGTGCGAATGGGTGGCGGTGAAGCCGGTCAAGGCAAACGACTCGCTGGCTGCCTTCAGAATCAGCTTCTGATTCTTGCGTCGTATACCGGGATTACCCAACGCATGATCGATTGTGCCGTACGGGGGGCTAGCGTCTTCGTCGGCAGTGTCTGGCGTGTCGGGCTGAGCGTACATCACGGCATCGTTCGGGCTTTATGGATTCGCTGTATATAAAAGTATATAGCGAATTTGCATGCGATGTCCGCTCAGCTTCGTTCAGAGGCTTAGGGTGCCACCAGCACATCACACTGCGATTCGTTCAGTACATGCTTGGTGACGCTACCCACCAACAGTTCCTCCAGCGCGCTAGTACCCTGCTTGCCGACCACGATCAGGTCGCATTCCAGCTCCTGTTCCTGTTCGGCAATGCGCCAGCCAGGGTCGCCATGCACCACGATCTGCCGTGCATCGGGCATGCCGGCAGCCTTGCTCAGGGCGGCGAGCTGTGTCACTGCATCCTTGCGGATCACATTGCGGTAGTGGGTGAAGGTGTCGTGATCGATATGGGCGAAGCGCACGCTGCTTTCGAACGGAGCTTCGTACACATGTAGCAGGATGATCTCGGCCTGTGGGGCAATACGCCTGGCCAACGCGATGGCGCGCAGCGACACGGGGGAAAAGTCGACGGGAACCAGCACGGTGCGGTAGGCATCACGAGGGGCAGGCTTGACCACCAGCAAAGGGCAGGGCATGCGTGTGAGCATTTTCTGCACGGTCGAGCCCAGCAGCAGGCGCCGGGCCACGCTTTGGCCCCTGGCGCCGCACACCAGCAGGCTGCTGTGCTTGTCCTGTACCACCCGGGTGATTTCCGTGGTCACCGAGCCGCTGGCAACCTGCACACCTGCAGAGATGTCGTAGCGCTGGAACAGCATGGCGGCCAGCGCGTGGATTTTTTCCCCGGCGCTATCCAGTACGCGCTTCAACAGGTCGTCGTCAGGCACGACCAACTGCTTCAGGCGCTCGAAGGGTGCAGGGTTGGCAACGTAGAGCAGGTCAAGCGAGGCCTGTTGCGCCTTGCTCAGGTAGGCGGCGCGCTCCGCAGCGTTGCGGGCATAGGGGGACAGGTCGGTGGCAACCAGTATGTGTTTCAGCGGGTTCATGTGGGGCTCCTTGTCCAAGGTCGCGCACAAGGGTCGAGGGTGAACCTTGAGCCCTGTGCGCCTGGCGGTGCTTGAGTCATTCCGTGCTTGCAACCATCGTCGCGCGAACCCGGCGCGAGGGCTTGATGTGTGTCAATGGAATGGAGAAGCCGCAGCGGATCATGCGGGCAACAGCACGCGCAGCACCCCTGTGACGACAATGGCAAACACCACCACCGGTAAGAGGGAAAAGCGCGTAGCTGCATACACCGTAAGCCCTAGCGCAATCAGGTCGGCCGGGTGCCCGGAAACGAACTTCGGTGCGATCACGGCAATCAGCACGCAGCCGGGTGCAGCGTTCAGCACTTGGGTCAGTTGTGGCCCCAGGGTGCGGTTACGCAGCAGCAGAAAACCCAGCGCACGGGTCAGGTAGGTAACCACGGCCATGCCCACTATGGTGATCAGCGTAGCAACGTCAATCATGGCTTGGCCCACAGGTAAGCGGTCACCAGGCCGGCCACGGTACCCGCGAGCACGTACCAGCCACCGGGAATCAGCAGGTAGAACAGCGCTGCGGTGAACAGGCTGAACAGCCATGGCAGGGCGGCATGCACGCCTTTCCACATGCCTTTGAGCAGCACCAGGAAGACCGCAGCGAAGGCCATGTCGAAGCCGTAGCTGCGCAGGTCGCCGAGCAACGGCCCGATTTGCGCGCCAAGGCTGGTGAAAGCCACCCAGGTGACCCACAGGCACAACGCTATGCCCATGAAGTATCGCAGGCTGAAGTCGCCGCGCTGACGTGCATCGGCCAAGCCCATGGCCCAGCTCTCGTCACACATGAAAAACAGCGCCGCCAATGCCTTGGGCAGGGGCAGATGGCGCAAATACGGTGCCAGGGTCGCGCCCATCAGCAGGTGGCGGCTGTTGACCAGCAAGGTCATGGCAACAATCACCAGGATTGCCGGCGGTGATGTCCACAGCTCGATAGCGGCGAACTCCGAGCCACCACCGAAGTTGAGCCCGGTCATCAGTGCCACTTCGCCGGCTGCCAGCTGGTGCTGCGAAGCTTGCGCGCCGAGTACCAGGGCGAAGGGGATGAACCCCAGCAGCACCGGCACGGCGGCGATGGCGCCACGGCGCAGCTCTCCCTGCGGTGTGGTGGCGGGGGGATTGTTCAGTACAGGTTCAAGGGTATTCATGGTCACCTCCAGTGGAGGAAAAGTATTCCAATGAATCGCTGAAATTGGCTTGCGTAGTTGCGTTGATGCGCAGAGCATTTGGCATCTGCTACCGAAAATATCGAAGAAGAGGTTAGTCAATGCCAATCAAGCTTGATGCCATCGACCGGCGCATCCTGCGAGCACTGCAGCGCGACGGCAGGTTGCAGAACCAGGAACTGGCCAAACAGGTGGGGTTGTCTCCCTCGCCGTGCCTGCGACGGGTACGCCTGCTGGAGGAGGCCGGGGTGATCGAGCGCTACGTAGCCTTGCTGGACCCGGCCAAGGTCGCGCTGGGCCTGACCCTGTTCGTGCGGGTATGGCTGAAACGTCAGGACCAGGACACCACTGACGCGTTTGTCGAGGCCGTACGCCAGTTGCCCGAAGTGGTGGAATGCCATGTGATGGCGGGCGATTGCGACTTGCTGTTGCGGGTGGTGGCGGCAGACCTGGAAGCGTATCGGCGTTTTCAGATCAAGCACCTGACCAGCCTGAGCGTGGTGCAGAACGTGAAGACTGAAGTGCCGATGGAGAAGATCAAGCTGACCACCGAGCTGCCGGTGTAGCCGAACAGTTTGTGATGCCAGGTATCACGACAATATATTTATCCTTATCAATTTCAGGCCCTAGCATCTGTCGTCCGCCATCACCCATCCTCATGAGGTCTTGATGAACAGTCCGCTCTTCGTACACCAACGTACCGCAGCCTTGCTTCTGCAGCACTGGCACAGCGGTGACCTGCTGACGGAGCTGCCCGCCAGCCTCAGGCCCGAGACGCTGACGCAAGGCTACGACAGCCAGGACCAGTTGTTTGCTGCCGCCGCTGGCCCGCGCGCCGGGTGGAAGCTGGGTGTCGGCAGCCCCGCGGGCATGCGTGCAGCCAATTTGTCCCGGCCCCTGATTGGCCAGCTGGAAGCCAAGCGCTGCCACGCAAGCGGTGTGCACATCGAACTGCCTGCTGTAACGCCCGTCACTATCGAATGCGAGGTCGCCTTCGTGCTCGACCGTGATATCGCCCCGCAAGCCGGGCGGGTACCGGTCAGTGAGGATATCCGCGCCACCTGCGTCACGTTCGAAGTGGTGCGCTCGCGTTTCGTTGACCGCAAGGCTGTCGGCTGGCCGAGCTTTGTCGCGGACAACGTCGGGTTTGAAGCACTGGTGGTCAGCGACAGCCTGGGCGCAGGTATCGACATACCCCTGTTGGCCGACCTGGCGGAAACCACCGAGGTTTACGTGGACGGTGAATGTCGGGCGCGGGGTTTGTCTGGCGATGCGGCAACCGACCCGCTGGTATCGCTGGCTCACCTTTATGCCCACGCCGCCGAGCGTGGGCAGACCCTGAAGGCGGGTGATGTGGTGACCACCGGGGCGATGTGCCAGCCGTTCGACCTGAATGGAACCGGGCATCAGGTCAGTGCCAGGTTCCTGGGCCAGACGTTGTCGTTCACCCTGTAACGGCCGACCACTGTTCGAATGCCGCCTGCATCCGCTGCCGTGTCTGTGGGTCGGCAGGGATCAGGTGCTCGATGCGCAGTGATTGCACGGTAATGTCCTGCGGCATGCCGAACGTGGTGAAGGTGGACAGAAACGTCAGCACGCCGTAAGGCGTGCATACACGGGTGAGCAACACGGGAGCCGCCACCGCCGTTTCAAGCGGGCTGACCGGGGCCGGCAGGCCGTGCAAGCGCTCGGCCAGTGCCGGGTTGCCGGCGGCCTCCCTGGTGGCGCGCTGCCAGGCAGCGGCGCGGATCTCCTGCGCATTGGCCAGGTGATCGCCCAGGCCGCCAGGGCAGAGCAGTGTTTGCAACAGGTTGAGCCCTGTCACTGGTTGCGCCGTAACACCTGCCATCGCCAACAGCAGGCCGGTGCTGGTATTGGCTGCGATGACGTCCCAGTTGCTGTCGATGACGATGGCCGGTGCGGGGTTGTTCACCTGCAGGATATGGTCGATAGCGGTATGGACCAACGCCAGTTCAGGCGCATCGAGTGGCGAGGCCGCGTAGCGGGGCGCGTACCCGGCGGCGACGAATACCTCATTACACAACGCCAGCGGCGCGCCAAGGGCCGAAAGCAGGGCATGCAAGGTGCTCGGGCTGGCCTTGGCGCGCCCGGTTTCCACACAGCTCAGGTGACGCTGCGACAGCCCCGCCAGCAGCGCCAGTTCCAGTTGGCTGAGGTTGGCCTGCCGGCGCAGCTGACGCAGATGCTGGCCCGCCGGGGTCTGTGGGGCTGGGGTGTTTCGATGGAAAAGATGCGGATTCATGCGTTGCCCTGATCGTCCTTGAGTGCAATGTCCATGACCTCACGGGTCATTGAGCGCAAGCAACCCTATCACTACTGTGCTGGCAAACCCTACCAAGGAGAACGAGATGGGCTTGCGTATCTGCGCGCTGGCATTGCTGGTGCTGTTTTCGCTGTATACCGGCTGGACGATGCTGATGGCCGAGCAGTCGCTGCTGGCGTTCGGGCTGGCACTGTTTTCGCGGCCAGACACCGCCCAGGTGGTCATTGACCTGTACTTGATGGCGGGCCTGGCTTGCGTCTGGATGGTGGCGGACAACCGTAAGCGAGGGCGCGGAGGGCTCACGGTGCTGCCCTACCTGTTGCTGACCGTTGTGTTCGTTTCATTGGGGCCGTTGCTGTACCTGGTGGTCAGAGGCGTTACCGGAGGGCGCCAGCCATGAGCAATACCCTGAATGTCTTTGCGCTTTGCGTAGTCGCGTTGTTCCTGAAGATGTTCCTGGTCTCCTGTTATCAGGGCTATCACCGCTTGCGCGTTGTCGCGTTCACCAACCCGGAGGATGCCGCTGTCTTCAAGCGCGCCCCTTTGCCAGCGGAGCGCCCGCAGGTAATCCGCGCCGCCAGAGTGTGGGCCAATGATCTTGAGAACATCCCGGCTTTTTTTGCCCTTGGCGGGCTGGCCATTGCACTGGATTCGCCTGCTGCGCTCACCGCATGGCTGTGCGTCGTGTTCACTTTGGCCAGGGGCCTGCACACAGGGGCCTACCTGGCGGCGCTGCAGCCTTGGCGAACACTCTTCTATGGGATCGGCGTGCTCTGCCTGCTGGGCTTTTGCGTGCTCATCCTGATGAAGGTATTCAGCCTTCACCGTGCCTGATGAGCGCACGCGCAATTTTACATGAGTCAGCTTGATGCTTTCCCTTAGCGGTACTAATACTAAAGAACTGCCGAAGAGGGATGATCATGCAGACGCGCTTCGTTGTGGTTCCTGCCGTGCCGCTCCAGAAAGAAATCTACCCACGCCGCCTCGGCTTTCCTGCCGTGTTGGCGGAGGGCTACGACCTTTATGACACGCAAGACAAGATGCGCCTGAGCCTCAACTTCCCGACCCGGGCTGCGGCGGAGTTCGAGTGCCTATGCCGTAACCGCTGCCCTGAAACAGATGAGGGGGGTATTGCCGGCCTTGGTTGATGCCGGTGAGCCGCGCATGGCATCAATCTGCCGTGATGGCGCAACCAGAAAGCTCTAACGTGCGGCCTGCCATTCAATAGTCACAAAGCTGTAACACAGCTGATGCAAAGTGTGCCGGCCATCACACGGAGCACATTTTGATGAAACGCCTGATGAAGTCTGCTGCACTCGCTGTTGCCGTTTCCCTCTGCGCCACTTCGGCAGCCTTTGCTTCCGAAAACGTTCGCCTGACCGGTTCCGGTGCCAGCTTCCCTGCACCCATCTACCTGACCTGGTTCAAGGACTTCAGCAAGAACACCGCTGGCGTCACCGTTGATTACCAGTCCAAGGGGAGCGGGGCGGGCGTACAGGACTTCCTGAACAAGACCGTCGACTTCGCCGCCAGCGACTCGGCCATGAGCGAAGCAGACATTGCCAAGGTTGGCGAAGGCGTGCAGTTGCTGCCAATGACCGCCGGTGAAATCGTGCTGGCTTACAACCTGCCGGGCAACCCTAAAGGCCTGAAGCTGCCGCGCGATGTGTACTCCAACATCTTCCTCGGCAAGATCACCCAGTGGAACGACCCGCAAATCGTTGCGGCCAACCCTGAGCTGAAGCTGCCTGCCACCCCGATCACCGTGGTGGTACGTGCCGACTCCAGCGGTACCACCGCGGTCTTCACCAAGCACCTGTCGGCCATCAACGCTGACTTCAAGCAAGGGCTGGGTGAAGGCAACACCGTTAACTGGCCGGCCACTGACAAGTTCATCAAGTCGCCGAAAAACGATGGCGTAACCGCCACCGTCCGCCAGACCCCAGGCGCCATCGGCTACATCGAGTACGGTTTTGCCAAGCTGGCCAAGGTCGACTTCGCCGTGCTGCAGAACAAGGCTGGCCAATACGTCGTGCCTAACGCCGAGAGCGGCGCCGAGGCACTGGCTGCGGTGAACATGCCGGAAAACCTGGTGGCCTGGCTGCCGGACCCAACCGGTGCCAAGTCCTACCCGATCACTTCCTACACCTGGATGATCTTCCGCAAGGACAACGGCAACCCGGCCAAGGCCAAAGCCATGCGTGAAATGGTCGAGTACAGCCTGACCAAAGGCCAGACCATCGCCGATTCGATGGGTTACATCCCGCTGCCACCGTCGGTTGTCGACCAGGTGCGCAAAGCGTCGGCCAACATCCAGTAATACCCAGGCGCTCCCGGTATGGCAGTGAAGCCGTGCCGGGAGTGTTTGTCCCTTGTCCCGGAATTTGCCCATGAACACACCCTTTGCCATACCGGATAACCCCGACTCCGCGTGCCAGCCACCGTCTGCGAAAGACTTCCTGGTTGACCGTACCTTCCGTGCGCTTGCACGCATTGGTGTGGTGCTGGTACTGGCGCTGGTCGTCGCGCTGGTCTACGAAGTGGGCCGCAAGGCACTGCCAGGCATTGAAAAACACGGTTTTGACGTGCTGTTCGGCACTGTCTGGGACGTTAACCAAGGCAAGTACGGTATTCTGCCAGCGATCTGGGGCACGCTTTACAGCGCCCTTATCGCACTGTTGATCGCCGGTTTCTTCGGCGTCAGCATGGCCATTTTCCTTACCCAGGATTTCCTGCCGGCACGGCTGGCTGCCGTGTTCCGCACCATCGTCGAGCTGCTCGCCGCCATCCCCAGCGTGGTGTATGGCCTGTGGGGCATCTACGTCGTTATCCCGGCCATCCGCCCGCTGACCACCTGGTTGAACAGCGAGCTGGGCTGGATCCCGTTCTTCGGCACCTCCCTGAGTGGCCCTGGCCTGCTGCCTGCGGCGCTGGTGTTGGCCATTATGATCCTGCCGACCATTGCCGCCGTTTCTCAGGATGCGCTCACCAGCGTACCGATGAAAACCAAGCAGGCGGCCTACGGCATGGGCACCACGCACTGGGAAGCCATCCTCAAGGTGATGGTGCCATCCGCTGCCACCGGCATCTTCGGCTCGCTGGTGCTGGGCCTGGGCCGTGCCCTGGGTGAAACCATGGCGCTGGCCATGCTGGTCGGCAACGCCAACACCATTTCCGTGTCCCTGTTCGCCCCGGCCAACACCCTGGCGGCGCTGTTGGCGCTGAACTTCCCGGAAGCCGGCCCGAACGAGGTCGAAGTACTGATGTACGCCGCACTGGTGCTGATGTTCATCACCCTGCTGGTGAACGTGCTCGGCTCGATGATCATGCTCTACGCCCAGCGGGGTAACAAATAATGACTGACCTCAGCACCCCAACAACTGCTTTGCCCAGCCTGCAGCGCAAGCTGGAAGGCCGTGCCCTGCGCAGCCTGATATTGACCACGCTGGCCTGGGTTGCGGCGCTGGTGGCCAGCGTGCCGCTGATCTCCGTGCTGTACATGCTGGTTACCCGCGGCGGTGCACGCCTTAACCTGGAAGTGTTCACCGAGCTGCCACCCACCGGCTTCGAAATGGGCGGTGGCTTCGGCAACGCCATGGCCGGTACCTTCGTCATGGTCGGTATCGCCGCGGCCATCGCGGTGCCGGTTGGCATCCTGGCGGCGGTATTCCTGGCCGAACTCGGGCCGGACAGCAAGCTGGCCAACGCCGCGCGCTTTGCCGCCAAGATGCTCACTGGCCTGCCGTCGATCCTGGCCGGTGTATTTGCCTACGCCCTGGTGGTGATGACCACCGGTACCTATTCGGCGCCGGCAGGTGGCGTGGCACTGGCGGTACTGATGCTGCCGATCGTGGTGCTGACCGCCGAAGAGTCGATGAAGATGGTGCCCAAGATCATGAAAGATGCTGCCTACGGCATGGGTTGCACCCGTGCACAGGTGATCTGGAAGATCGTCTTGCCCACCGGCCTGCCGGCCATCCTGACCGGCGTCATGCTGGCCGTGGCCCGCGCCGCTGGCGAAACCGCGCCTCTGCTGTTCACCGCGCTGTTCAGCAACTACTGGATTTATCACGACGGCAGCCTGGCGGTCATGAACCCGACTGCCTCGCTGGCCGTACTGATTTACAACTTCTCCGGCATGCCGTTCGACAACCAGCTGGAGCTCGCCTGGGCAGCCTCGCTGGTACTGGTAATGATCGTGCTGGTAATCAACATTCTTAGCCGTGTATTCGGCAAGCCCAAGTATTGAGAAAGGGAGCATCCAAACTTGAACGTATCCACAGCACAAAAGGCCGCTCCCATGGTCAACGAAGCCCCCATCGTCATGGACTGCAAGCTGGACAAGATCTTCTACGGCAACTTCATGGCCGTACGCGACAGCCATGTGCCGATCCGCAAGAACGAAATCACCGGCTTCATCGGGCCGTCCGGCTGCGGCAAGAGTACCGTGCTGCGTAGCCTCAACCGCATGAACGACCTGGTCAAAGGCTTCCGCTTCGAAGGGCATGTGCACTTCCTGGGCCAGGATGTCTACGGCAAGGGCGTCGACCCGGTAGTCGTGCGCCGCTACATCGGCATGGTGTTCCAGCAGCCCAACCCGTTCTCGATGAGCATCTTCGACAACGTTGCCTTCGGCCTGCGCCTGAACCGCTACAAGGGCGACCTGGGTGACCGCGTGAAGCACGCCCTGCAAGGCGCCGCCCTGTGGGACGAAGTGAAGGACAAGCTCAAGGTCAGCGGCCTGTCCCTGTCTGGCGGCCAGCAGCAGCGTCTGTGTATCGCGCGCGCCATCGCCACCGAACCGGAGGTGCTGCTGCTGGACGAGCCGTGCTCGGCACTCGACCCGATCGCTACCCGCCGCGTGGAAGAGCTGATGGTCGAACTGAAGAAGGACTACACCATCGCGCTGGTCACCCACAACATGCAGCAGGCGATTCGTGTCGCCGACACCACCGCGTTCTTCTCGGTCGATATCTCCCAGGGTACCCGTACCGGTTACCTGGTCGAGATGGGCCCGACCACGCAGATTTTCCAGAACCCGCGTGAACAACTGACTGCCGACTACATCAGCGGCAAGTTCAGCTGATCACTTTTCAAGGTGGCCGGGCGTTGCAGCCAGGGAGGCTGCAACGCCCGGCCGCGTTACCTTCCGTTAAAGTGTTACCCAGGATTTCCAATGCGAGCGATGCGTCGTCTTGATCTGTCAGCGGTAGAGCGCGCACTGCGTGAGGTGCAGGGCCGCTTTGCCGAACTCAGCCAGCATTTCACCGAACCGAGGGACCCGTTCACCGACGAGGTGCTGCTGAATGTGCTTGAAGGCTATGCCCTGATTGACGACTATGTCGCTCGCGGTATCGACCTGTTCGACCTGCAACAGCTGAACCTGATGCTGGAAATCAATGCCACCGTGCTGTGCGGCAGCGACCCGGCCCGCCGCCTGGAGTTCGCCCCTCACCTGGCTGCAACCGAGGCGCACTTTTTCAACAACGTCGAAGGTGGCATCAAGGATTTGTACAACTGGTACTGCTCGTACCGCAGCGATTCGGTCTGGAAGCGGGCTGCCGGTGTGTATGTACGTATCCTCAGCAAGCCGCAGCTGTTCATCGAAGGCAACAACCGCACGGGTTCGCTCATTGTCAGCTATTTGCTGATGCGTGCCGGGCTGCCGCCATTCGTGCTGTCGCTGGATAACGCCGAGGGTTACTTCAACCCGTCCTCGGTCATTCGCAACTCCGCCAAACACGGTGTCAAGGCTTTGTACGAACTACCCAAAATCAAGAAAAAGTACGCCGCTTTCCTTGAAGCGAAGGCGCCTGAGCCCGGCAAGTTCTTCCTGAGCAGTACGCCTGTGCCTGCCTGCGAGAGGAGCCGCTGATGCTTCGTTCATCCATGCTCCAGCGCGGGCGCCAAGCCATCGAGCGCAAGCTCAAACGTGGCCAGGTGCGCATTTCCTTCGATATCGACGACACGCTCGCCTGCCTGCCTGAGCACGCTGATGCCGAGGACAGCAAGCTGCCGGGCTTCGTCCACCGCTGGTTGGGCGAACCCCTGCGCAGTGGCACGCGTTCGCTGATCCGCGACCTGCGCCGCCAGGGTTGCAGCATCTGGATCTATACCTCCTCGGGGCGCACACCGGCCTATATTCGCCGCTGGCTGATGCTGTATGGCATCCATGTCGATGGCGTGGTCAACAGCGACCGGCACCAACACATCCTGGCCCAGAAGGGCCTGGAGAATTCCCCCTCGAAGTTGCCTTCGGCGTTCGATATCGACCTGCATGTCGATGACTCCGAAGGGGTTCGGCTGGAAGGCGTCGACCACGGGTTCCGCGTTGTGGTCGTGTGCCCGAAGGATGAGAACTGGACACAGAAGGTGAAGGACGCGGCGGTCGATGTGCAGGCACGGCTGGCCTGGCAGCAACCGCACCGCTACGAAATGCCACTGCGCCAGCGTTCGCAGGCGCTTGCTTCCTGAAGTAAAGCGATAAAGGGGCTGCTTTGCAGCCCATCGCCGGCAAGCCAGCTCCCACATGTACAGCGCAAACCTCAAGTTATGCGCGGTCTCTGGACTGCCCCCAAGAAGTTGGACACCAATCCAACCCTTGGGGGATTTATGGGCAAATACTCAGAGCAGTTCAAGCTCACGGCGATCACGGCCTATCTGGAAGGCAGCAACGGCTTTCGCAAAGTGGCCCGACACTTGGGCATCGATTTCAGTTTGCTTCGGCGCTGGGTTGCCAGTTACCGATCCACCGCCAGCCTCAGTCCCCGCCCACATGGCCAGCGCTACACTGAGGACTTCAAACGGCAGGTACTCAAGCACATGCTTGAGCATCGACTCTCGCTGCGCCAAACAGCTGCGCACTTTGATCTTGGACAGTCCTCACAGATAGGCATTTGGCTGCGGCAGCACTACAGTGGCAGTCCTGCCACCTCTGTCGCCAACCAAAGAAGATCAGCCGTGCCCAAGAAAGTTAAGCCAATCAAGCCCACAGACACCAATGACGCAGAGAAATCCCGCGAGCAGTTGTTGGGTGAGCTCGAATACATGCGC